>DIWN01000103.1 GCA_002423495.1 Anaerolineaceae bacterium UBA6105
GCCAGAAATTCCTGCGAGGGAGCGATCAGGGTTGCGCCTTCGCGGGCGGTTTTCAGGCTCACCGGATCGGACTTGCCAATAAGCTCCAGCTCTTCGGCAGGGGGTGTAACCAGTTCAAGATTGAACTCCGGGTAGCGTTTGAGCTTCGCCCCCAGGATGCGTTTCACGGAGGCATCCACCTGCTGCGCGAAGACACTGTCTTCCTGGTATTTGGCAGTAAAGGAATCCAGTGTTCTGCGGATGGTGGTAAAAGGATCAAGATCGCTCTTTGCCCAGAAATTATCGAGATAAAGCATATCATTTCCAGCCAGGAAAGCAGTGCGGGCGATATTGATTGGATCAAATTCATTGCCAGTTGGATCAAAGAAGAGCCGCACAGCCCGACTGCCCAGACTATCGCTGATGGTCAATCCGCCAGCCTGGCGCCAGGCTGCAATTGGTTCCACGCTAAGTAACTGGGCCAGGGCTGCCTGGTCAAAACTGACTGGTTTGGTTGTGGCGCGAATATTGCCTTGAAGTCCCTGGAAACGAATGTGCGACACCATGAAGCCATCTGCCTGCTGCAGTGGATCCTTCGCGCCTGCTACAGCCATAAAAGGCGATAGTTCAATTTGCTTGAGCTGCTCAAGCGATTTCTGGATGGTGGACACTTCCTCCAGCGGCGGTCGGTCCGCGCCGCCAAGCCCAGGGAAGTGACGCGCGATCACACTCATCTGCCCCCTGCTGCCGGTATGCAAGCCGGAGATGTAAGCCTGCGCCAGCAATCCTACCCAGTAGGGATCACCGCCAAAGGTCTCGGTGCCGGCGTTCGCTGCCTGCAGGAGATCGCTGGTATCAACCACGTCCAGAGAAGGTCCCAGGTACAGGTTGAAACCCATGGCTGAAAGTTCCTGACCCAAAGCCCGACCCACCTGCATGGCATTCTCCTCCGACCAGGTAGCGCCAATTGCCATGGGGTTTGGCAGTTGGGTGAGGTCCTGGAGGAACTGATCCTGCTTGCCAGTCTCATCTTTTTGTGAGATGCCAATATACAGCGGAACGTAAACAGGCAGGTCATGATCCTCTGGCGGAGAATTGTCTGGATAAATTACCGGTTGACTTTTCTGCCAGGCAAGCTCCTGGAGCTCTGCAATGAGTTCTCTGGTTGAGCTTGCCGTGTCTGTGCCGCTGAAATTATCGTGCGAACTGCTCAAGACCACGCCTCCAATGTGGTAGTCCTGTATCAGCTGAGCCAATGGGCTTTCGGGCGTAACATCCTTGCCATCGAAAGTGATTAAAAAGAGCTGCCCCACCTTTTCCGCTGGCGTCATCTCAGCCATCAAAGCATCAATGCTGCTTTGGGCAGTGACTGGTTCCGCGGGGAAAATAATTGCCAGCGGTTGCACCAGCAAACCCAGCGCAAACGCAAGCAGAAGCAGCTTTCGGGCTTTCACCTTATCCCTCCAGGATCTGGCGGGCATGATAGGGGTCATTACAGATGATCATATCAACGCCACAAGATTGCATGCGGAGCAAATCCTCTGGCGCATCTACCGTCCAAACATTCACTTTTTGCCCCAACTGATGCCTGGATTGCACCATCTTCGCTGAAACGTCACGGTGGTATGGGTGCAAATAATCGGCTTTAAAGCGCCTCCCAAAAAAACTGCGCATTGGCAGTCCAAGCAGCCCAGGCAGGGTCAGCAGACCGGTTCTGATTTCAGGCGCAAGGGATTTCGCGCGCAGAAGGTTGCGGATATTGAAAGAAGAAAGCAGTACAGAATCGCTGAGACCATGCTTTTTTACCAGGGCAACCACAAGATCAGTCAGGTTATCTTTGGGAGTTTTGTAATTTTTGAGTTCAACGTTGATCAGAAATTTGCCGCCAAACTCAGCAAAGACCTCATCCAGCAAGGGAATGGGTTCGCCCTTGAATTTTGGGTCAAACCAACCCCCAGCATCCAGCTCACGCAAGGAATCATATGAGGCATCGCCAACCTTGCCATGCCCGTTGCTGGTGCGATCAAGAGTGTCGTCGTGAATGACCACCAATTTCTGATCAGCCGAGAGCATGACGTCGAGCTCTATACCATCCGCGCCATTTTCATAGGCCAGGCGGAAGGCAGCCAGTGTGTTCTCCGGGGCATTTGCAGAATCCCCACGATGGGCAAGAATGAGCGGAACGTGTTTCTTCGTGTCTGACATCATCGCAATTATAGCATGCACAGCTTTATCGCATCAGGTTATAATCCGACTATCATGCCATTATCTGAACCAGTCCTTGCCTCGGCAAACAGCATCCTCGGTCTCAATCTCGATGGTGAGCGATTGCTGATCGTCTACGGCAGCCCCTCCGGCATGGTGCAGGAAAAATTTTCAGTAAGCATCCCCGCCAGCAAAAGTTTTCCGGCAATTCTCGAGCTTATAACAGCCTCTGCGGATCGCCTGCTTATGATCACGCAAGCCCAACACCTCCCCCTGCCAGACTGTGTTTCAGTTTCGGTCACCGGCAGTTATGATCCGCTTAGTGGCAGCCTCGAAAGCTCCCCTGATTTCCCGGAGTGGAAGTCGGAGCCCCTCAAATCCCAGCTTGGGCTGCGATTTAACCTGCCTGTTTTTGTTGAGCAGCGCCCCGTCGCGGGTTTAGTTGCTGAGATGCTTTTCAGCTCCGGCGACTTTGGCGGCACGCAGATGTATCTCGGTTTTCATCCTACCTTGCGCGCCAGTTTTTCCCTGAACGGGTCGATCTATCAAGGCCCGGGAGGCAGCGCCGGTGATATTGGCAAGATCTACACTTGCGACACGCCTGATCCGCGTCTGAACCGCCTGTTGACCCTGAACGATTACCTGAGCCTGAATGGATTGGCTTCCGAGGCTCTTCGCACTCAGCCTTCGCATTGGGATCTCAACACAACAGGCAGCCAGGTGGTTCAGGCTGCAGCTGAGGGGGATCCCTACGCCATCGAACTTGTAGAACAAGCAGCGAAAATGCTTGGTGAAAATCTAGCTCCGCTGATCCATTTGCTGCGTCCAAAGCAGATTACGATCGCCTATCCGTTCTCGCTCGTTGCTGGCGATTTCCTACCGCCCCTTCGCTCAGCTGCAGCGGCTGCAAGCGGGCTGGGTGGTTTGGAACTTCCTCAATTTCGCACCTCGCAATTTGGTCACCGCCAGCCAGAGCTTGAAGCTTTAGCCCCTTCAGTATCCGCCCTTCGCCTGCGCGCCAGCGGTCGTTAAAGGAAAACAGGCAACGTTTCGGCTGCCTGCTTAATCCCTGTTTTGTATTAAACTTAAATTGTCAATCCAGAGGAGTTTTCCTGGACTTTCTTTGCGTGATCTTTAGCTTTTTTCGCTGCTTTTTTCTCAACCTTACCCAGTTTTCTATCAGCCTGGGTTGAATTTTTCTCTTCCAACAGGCGGCGCTTGAGCGCCTCCCCGTCTTCGTATGCCAATTTGCTCCCAGTGGTAATGATCTGATAAATGTAATAGAGCAGGAAAAGGACAGCAAAAACCCCGAGCACGAGCGTACCAAGGTTGACCGGAATCACCTGGGAGGCAATAGTAACATCAAACAAACTGCTGCCAGCGCCAACAAAATACACCACTGTGTTGAAAGCAATAATAACCAGGCGCATTTCGGTCGGACCAATCTTTATGCTGGTCATCTCGAAAACTCCAGTTGCATGGGTCTTGAGAGAGACCTGCAGCATCAATAACAGCCAACCACAGAGCGCGATCAAGGTAACATCAAATCGTGCCATTCCAGAGAGTCCGATTCCAACAAAAACCAGGAGAGTGGTGAGTCCATCAATCGCGTGGTCAATGTAATAACCATAATTAGGGCGCGACATATTGCGGTAGCGCGCCAGGCTGCCATCCAGGCTGTCGCCAAACCAGTTAATCACAAATCCCAAACTCGCCACGAACAACCACGGGTTGCTTTTTACAGTTGTCAATCCAACCAAGGCATAGGCCACTGCCGCCAACACCGAGCCAAGCAGACCCAACACGGTCAGCATGTCTGAGTTGACCCATTTTGGCATATTCCTGGCAAAAAAAGCCAGTGCCGGCCTTTCCAACGGTCCCAACAGAATGTCATTGGTACGTATATCTTTCTCAGTACGGATTTTCTTTGCCATAATCACCTCTCAGGTTAATTTTTCTACCACAGGTAAAACTTCAGGCCAGACCGGGTGCGGCATGCACCACTGGGACTGAGCCCTACGGATGAAATCTTCAGTTGGGCGCAGAACGCGCTCAGCGTTAAGCACGCTTTCTTCGACCAGGTCGTCTCTTTTCTCCATCAGGATCGGATCTGTCGCATCAACAAAATAGTCGCCATCCTCGCGACGGATCCCGCAAGCCACACGCACGGTAGCATTGGTCTCAAGCGCCAAACGCGTGTAAAAAACCGGCAATGCGGTTTCACGCCCAAAAAAGCGCAGGCGATACTTGGCATCTTCCCCCTCTGGGAGTGGTCGGTCCAGCCCTGTCACCACGCAATATCCCTCTTTCAGAGCTTTTCTTGCCTCCCGAAAGGATGAAAAGGAAATTGGATGGACGTTCATTCCTACAGCCTCACGCATGCGGTTTTGGGCTTTATAGGCATTATTGGGGTTGGGGTAAGAAAGTACATACGGGCGCAATCCCAACCAGGCCAGCGACATCCCAAACAGGTCATAATTTCCCAGGTGAGGACCCAGAAGAATGGTCGGTATTTTTCTTTCGATGATATCGCGCAGAGTTTCTTCTGCCCTGGGGGATAGGATTATCTTTTCAAAGCCTTCTTTGGGGTGCTGATAGTAATAAAAATATTCTGCTAAAGATAACACATCATTACGAATGGTTTCGCGGGTGCGCTCCTGCAGCTGAGACTTACTCATGTTCTCCCCGGAAATTACCCACTGGTTTGCCTCGATATATCGAACCAGCGAGCTATTGCGACGGGAAGCCAACACCGAGCCAATAAAATGCGCAAGATGATTTAATCCCTTAAGCCTGAAATTCTTACCAAGCCAGAGACCGACTTCGATTGCCGCAGAATCCTCAAGAAAGGCTTTAAGTCCCATGTCTATTCTTAATTGTACTCTCTAATCTTAAAAACACGTTAACGTGGATATAGTTGTGCTTCACGCCATTAATCAATCAGTAAATGTCAGGGCTTGGCATGAACTGACAGTTTTTTGTAGGCTGCGGCTGCCAGGTAACTCAGCGCTGCCACCAGGATGATGACCGAACCAGCCTGCAGATTGAGTGCGAAAGCCAGGATTAAACCTGCAGCAGAAAACAACCAGCTGAGCCCAACGGAGAGCAACATCATGCCCTTCATGTCCTTCAGGAACAGGTTGGCAGTCGCCGGGGGAATGGTGAGCATTGCAATCACCATAATCAAGCCCACAACGCGCATCGCCACCACCACCGTCAGCCCAATCATGACCAGCATCATCAGGTACAACGCTGCCACCGGCAGGTTGCGAACGGTGGAGAAGGTTTCATCAAAAGAGATTGCCTGCAAACTGCGGTAAAAGAGCAGCACAAAAACGATCACTAGCAACGCCACCAGCGCCATTACCAGCAAATCCCCGCCAGAAACTGCCAGGAGGCTGCCAAACAGATAACTCATGAGGTCTGCCTTGAAACCTGGCGTCAGGCTGACAAAAATGATTCCCACTGCCATGCCAATCGACCACATCACTCCGATCAGCGTGTCGGAGCGGGCTTTGGTGCGAAGGTGTACCACTCCCATCCCAAGCGCCGAGAGAATGCTGAAAAGGATTGCTCCCAGCATCGGGTCCTGTCCAAAATAGTAAGCCAGACCAATCCCGCCGTATGCCGCATGCGCAATTCCACCGCCCAGGAAGACAATACGGTTCAGCACTACCAGGGTGCCAATCAAACCACAAACCACCCCCACCAGCAGGCTGGCGAACAGCGCGTTACGCATGAAGTCATAGGCAAATATGTTTTGAATGGTGTCAATCATGGTTATCTTCTTCTTGATGAGACGGCAGAACCCGGTGCGGTAAACCGTGTGCCACTAGATCCACCGGGCATTCATAGGCAGTGCTCAACATTTCACTCGTGATCTCTTTTTGTCCGCCGTAAACCAGGCGCCGGTTGACGCAACCAATCGTTTTGACATAGGTAGAAATCGCGGTCAAATCGTGCGAGATCAGCAGGATGGAAATGCTTTGGTTCAATTCCGCCAACAAATCATACATCTTCGAGCTGGAGCGTGAATCCACGCTGGAAGTTGGCTCATCCAACATCAAAATCTTCGGTTCCGCCGCTAATGCCCGCGCAATTGTCACCCGCTGCCGCTGCCCGCCGGAAAGTTCATTAATCGGCCGTTTTGCCAGGTCCAGGATGTCCATCTGCCTCAGAGACCGCTCAACGATAGTTTTATCAGCATCTTTTAGATAGAGGTTTTGCAGGAGGTGAGGTTTTAGCCGTCCCATGCTGACCACATCCCAAACTTTGATGGGAAACATCTTATTATCCTGCTGGATTTGGGGCACATAGCCGATGAAGTGGCGCCCCTTTTCCGGGCTGACGCCCATCACACGCACAGAACCGCGATCCGGCTTGATCAAACCCAAAATGACCTTGATCAGGGTGGTCTTTCCACCGCCGTTGGGTCCGATCAATCCAACGTAATCACCGGCATCCATCCTGAAGTTAACCGCCTCCAACACGCGGTCACTTTCGTAGCCAGCCCAAACATCTTCAAGTTCTATTACTGCTTGCCCTGTCAATTTTTCTCCTAATTCAATGCCTGGTGTAGTGTTTCGGCAATCATCAGCATGCTTGCCGGCCAGTCATATGCCATTGGGTCCCATTCCACGATGGATTGGATCCCAGCCTGCTCGGTGATGGAAGTGGCAAGCCTGACGTTGCTTCCCTTTTCAATCACCAGCGTGTTTATTTCATATTCCCTGGCTAAGGCGATGATCTGCGAGAGAGTCTCTGGCGCCGGTTCGTTCCCGCCTATCTCGACCGCCAGCATATGCAGCCCATAATCCTCCGCCAAATATCCCCACGCCGGGTGTACCACCATAAAATGATCCCTTTTGGAGCCTTCCAATTGCGTTCTGATCTCTGCATCAACGCTATCAATTCTGATCAGCAAAGTTTCAAGGTTGGATTGGTAGTAATCCGCGTTTTGGGGGTCAGTAGCCTTCATGGCTTCAGCCATCGTCTGAGCCATCTGTTTCAGGCGTAAGGGTGAGAACCAGATGTGTGGATCGTCCTCCGAACCAGTCAGTGCGTGATCCTCAACATCATCATCGTGATCGTGCGCACCAATCGCGGTAATAAACGCGATCCCTGCGGCGGCATCGACCACCTTCATATCAGGATTTGCGGATTCGAAACGCGGCATCCAGACTGCTTCAAACTCAACGCCAATAGTGAAGAAAAGCTCGGAGTCAGCCAGATTGGTCATCTGCTGTGGCGTGGGTTCATAGGTGTGCGGGTCATCGCCGCTGCCCACCATTGCCTGCGTCCGGACGCGATCTCCACCGATCTGATCGACGAACCACTGCTGGGGCAGGATGCTGACGCTGATGGTCAACTTTTCGGGTTCATCCTGCGCCACTGGACCCGCGCATGCCGTCAAAATGAACACAAGAAGCGCGCTAAGTAATAAAAACTTTTTCAATTGTCCTCCACTGTGTCAGCCGATATCTTCTGGCATTCAGGGCAAATTCCGTATAACTGCAATAGGTGGTCACTCACACGAAAATTCGTTTCCGCCTCAACCCTCTGGATCAGATCGCTGAGGTCTTCAGACCCCGCAAACGTGATCGTGCGATGACACCTCTTACACAAAATGTGATGGTGATGACCAGCAGAACCTGCCACATAGCCTGAACTGCCATTCGGATTATAGACCACGCAAACCAGCCCCAGTTCCGCCAGCAACTCCAAAGCCCGGTAAACACTGACCATCCCCAAAGCGCGCCCGGACTGCGACAATGCCTGGTAGATTTCCAAGGGAGTCATAGGCTGAGCGCTTTCCGCCAGCAGCTCCATCACCAATCTGCGCGGTCCTGAAACGCGATATCCATTATTTGATAGTACTTTTTGCCAACTCATATCAGCCTTATTGATAATCTTTTTCAATAAGGGGTATTTTATCTGAAAAATGCAGACCTGTCAAAGGCTTGTATGGCATTGATTTGATAAATGTTTTATTAGAAACCCTATTTGCCGAATGCTCGCGCCTTTTCCCCGTTCGCACTCTGTTATAATCATCCGTCGCGGGAGGACTATCCCGCAGGCAGAATGGAGAAACATGGAAGAAAACACACTGGATACTATCCAAAACGATCACGTCGTTCAGATTGCATATAACCTCAATGTGGATGGCGAAGAAGTTGAATCAGACCTGCTGGAGTATCTGCACGGTCACGGCAACATTATCCCCGGGCTCGAACAGCCCCTTACTGGCGCCAAAGTTGGCGACAAGCTTGAAGTTATTGCCAAAGCGGCGGATGCCTATGGCGAGTTTGACCCCGAATCAGTGATCACTGTCAGCCGGGAATCTTTCCCTCCTGATTTCGAAATCCGTCTGGGTGAAGCCATGCGCCTGCGCGACGCAGCCGGACACATCTTTGAGGGTGTCGCTACTGCCCTGACAGAAGATACCGTTGAAATTGACCTCAACCATCCGATGGCTGGCAAGGATCTGCGCTTCAATGTGAGCGTCCTGTCTGTCCGCCCGGCAACCGAAGTTGAAATAGCTGCTGGTCATCTGCATTACGGTGGCTGCGAGGGTTGCTCCTCCGATTGCGGCGACGGCTGCTGTTCGTAAATTTAGTGTAAACCAAAAGACCGGGATTGTTTAAATTCCCGGTCTATTTATTTAACCAGAATTAAAGATTGTTTATCAACATTGTGCGTAGGGCGAGATTGGAAGCACTGCACACCTCATTATGCAGAGACCTTGCCGTGTTTCCAATCCGCCATCACACCATTCTCCAACTGCAAAAAGAACAAGTGTCACCAGTACCATCATTGTTGTCGGCGAATTGAGTGCACGATATGTTCGTCCATCACAGTGTTCACGGTGCCCTCAATTTCGCCCTACGAAGAATTCTGTGCCAGATTGCGCAAAAGAAGCGCATTCCGCCCTACCAAGACTTACTTCAAGATTTGACAGAGTGGTAGACCCCGCGAACAAATACGCGGGGCAGGACTACGCACCTTTCCGCCGTACAACTTAATCGAATATCATTGACCCTACAACATATATATTACTTCAGCTCGCCTACCAATTTGCTGATGATCACCACCACCTCGGTCGCCTTTTCAAGACTATCCACTGAAAGATACTCGAAACGCCCATGCCCGTTATGCCCGCCAGTGAAGATGTTCGGCGTGGGCAGACCCATATAGGAGAGGCGGCTGCCGTCCGTTCCACCGCGAACTGCTTCTTCCACGGGCTCAAAGCCCACCGCGCGGTATGCCTTGCGCGCAACCTCAATGATTTCAGGCCGGGCTTCGATCATCTTGCGCATGTTAAAATATTGGTCGTGTATCTCGAGCTCGAGCGTGCCTTCCCCATAGCGCTGATTGATGAAATCAGCCACCTGCTGCACTTCCTGCTTAAGCAACTCAAATTTGGCTTCGTCGTGTTCACGAATGATGTAAGTGAGATGAGCACTTTCAGCCTCACCTGCCATTTCTGTGAGGTGAATAAACCCTTCCCGCCCCTCTGTATGTTCGGCGCGGTCAAAGACCGGCAGCAGGTTATGGAAATCGATCGCAACCTGGATAGCGCTCTTCAGGCGTCCCTTGGAGGTGCCAGGATGCACGCTGCGCCCGTTGATTTTGATCTTTGCGCCTGCCGCGTTGAAGTTCTCGTAGGAAAATTCTCCAGCCTTACCACCGTCGACAGTGTAAGCAAAATCCGCGCCAAAAGCCGGCACATCAAAAAACTTGACGCCCTCGCCCACTTCTTCATCCGGGGTGAACCCAACCCGCAGCTTGCCGTGCGGTACTTCCGGATGGGCGATCAGGTAGGCCATGGCACTCATGATAGCCGCGATGCCGGCTTTGTCATCCGCGCCGAGCAGGGTGGTGCCATCGGTGACAACCAGGCGTTCGCCTTTGTGTTCCAATAATTTTGGGAAGTCGCGCGGAGAAAGCAGAATGTTCTTCTCGGCGTTCAGAACAATGTCCTGACCGTCATAGTTTTCGATCAGGCGGGGCTTCACGTCTGCCCCGGAAGCAGAGGGGCTGGTATCCATATGTGCCAGGAAGCCAACCACCGGTGCTGAAGTTTCAATATTGGCAGGCAAAGTCGCCGTCACGTAGCCGTACTCGTCCAACTTGACCTCATCCATGCCCAGTTCAGTCAGTTCCTCCACCAGCAACCTGGCAAGGTCCAGCTGTTTGGCGGTGCTGGGATAACATTCGGCATCCATTGCTGATTGGGTATCAATCCTGACGTATCGTATAAATCGTTCTAATGAATCAAACATAGCAGCTCCTCTATCCGTTTGGCTTAATTTTATCATTCCTGCTCCGGTCTTCTCAAAAATTGTATGTTTTTTGGGATCTTTATCTTTTTGAACTGGACTACAATTGTGAAGATGGACAAAAAGACGGTTTTCAGGCCCAGCTTGTTATGGATCATTCTTATCGCAACCCTCATTGGCGGCCTCACCTCCTGTATTTTGCAGCCCAAGGAACCCCAGGCTGAGGTCATCCCGGCTGTGCCCGAACCGCTCCCCCAAAACCTTGGTTATGAAATCCTGAACACTTTTCCCCACGACCCAGGCTGCTACACCCAGGGATTAGTGATTGATGATGGCGTCTTCTACGAAAGCTGCGGACTTTACGGTCAGTCGTCCCTGCGCAAAGTTGACCCCGCCAGCGGCGTCGTGCAAGATAACATTGAACTAGACCCCAACTTCTTCGCTGAAGGGCTTGTTTTGCTCCAGGACAGGCTCTACCAACTGACCTGGCAAGAAAACACCGGGTTTGTCTACGATGCCAGCACCCTCGAGCTTCTAAGCACTTTCTATTATCAAACCCAGGGTTGGGGGCTGACCACCGATGGCACTGCCCTGATCCTCTCTGACGGAACGAACACCCTCTACTGGCTCGACCCAAGCACCATGCAAATCGTTCAGCAGGTCAATGTAAGCTACCAGGGGCAGCCGGTGGAGTATTTGAACGAGTTGGAATACATCAATGGCACAATTTTTGCCAATATCTACCTGACCGACACAATCGTGGTAATCGATCCGCAGGACGGCAGTGTTATCAGCTTGGTTGATCTAACCGGCTTACGCCCCGAACAGAACAGCGCCATGCAGGGCGAAGTGCTCAACGGCATCGCATACGACGATCAGAGCGACAAGCTTTATCTAACCGGAAAGAACTGGCCAAATCTCTACGAAATCAGGCTGGTTCCACAAACCACTGCAACGCAAACTACGCCGCAATAACCTGCTGGCGCAGCACCTGTAGGCGCATTTCCTTCAAGCCCGGTAAACACTCAAGCAAAAAGTACGGTCCGCTTCCCTCACCCGCAATTGCAGCGCTGATGTTGCCGCAAAGCGCGGCCTCCAAGGGCTCATGGTTCTGTTGAAAGCCCGCCAGAAATCCTCCGTCAAAGGCATCCAGCACGCCAGTTGGATCGCTGATGCGCGAACGATAAGCGGGCAAAATCCAGCGTTTCTGGCTCATGCGATCATACAGGTGCGTGGTTCCATCTTCCGTCTGCACAATCACAGCTTCTGGTCCATATCCTGCCAGGTGCTCAGCGATTTCCCACAAATCCACGCTCCTTCCCTGGAAGAGTTTCAGAGCCTGGGTGTCGGTCATCATGAAGACGGTCAAATCAGAAATCAGACCCCTAATGTCTTCCCAGAAAATCGGATCCATGTAACAACTGCAAGCGCGCATGGTCAGGGTTTGGATCATGCCTGCTTTAAGGACAGAAGGCAGTATCTTATGCGAGATGAAATCGATCGGGCAAACGTGGGCAGCTTTTGCTTCCAGGAAAGGTCGCGGCATATCTGTGACCCGAAATGAATTTGTCTCATAATCTGTTTTGCTGCAGTATTTTCGAGAAGGTTGATAGCCAAACAGTTCCGGGGGAAAGGGCAGTTGCCGCTCGGCAAAATGGGTTACCGGATTATCGAAGTAAGCCTTATTCCCCTCGCCATAAGCTACAAAATAACGCGAATCGAGTGGTTCCGAAACTGGATGTACGCCGTCCAAAAAGAAACCAAGCGCTTCCAGTCGGGTCAGTAGATCCAATGGGAAATCAGCACTGACTCGCGATACCAACCCTGCCTTCCCGCCCCACGAGGCAAATGCCGCTGCCGCGTATGCCAGGTTGCCTCCCAGCCCATCCAGGCGTGCAGGAGCAGCAGCCGGCAGGATATACTCACGCTGCAACCGACCTGCCAGAACCGTATCTGGCACAGTCCGCATATTTTCAGTGATCATTATCCCTCTTTGGAGAGGGTCATTTCAAGTAACTTTTTGTGATAACCCTCGAGGTCGGCCGGCGGTTCAGGATAGCTCATCTTGAACCCCTTGAGCGTGTCACGCAGGATATTGGCGATCAGCAAATTACGATACCACTTTTTGTTGCTGGGAATAACGTACCAGGGAGCAAATTCCGTGCTGGTCTTATTGAGAACGTCCTCGTAAGCCTGCATGTACTGAGGCCACAGTTTGCGCTCTTCAAGGTCTCCGGGGTTGAACTTCCACTGCTTGGTGGGGTCTTCCACCCGCGCCAGGAAGCGCCCGGCTTGCTCTTCCAGGTCGATATTCAGGAAGAATTTCAGGATGGTAGTGCCCTCATCCACCAACAACTTTTCGAAGTTGTTGATGTGATCGAAGCGTTTTGACCAGACTTCCTTGGGCACAAGATTATGCACGCGAACTACCAGCACATCCTCGTAGTGAGAGCGATTGAAGATCACAATTTCACCCTTTCCGGGCGTTTGCTTGTGGATCCGCCAGAGATAATCATGCGATAGCTCTATGGCAGAGGGCACTTTGAACGCGGCCACACGCACGCCAGAGGGATTGACCCCATCAAAGACGTGCCGGATGACCCCATCTTTCCCTGCAGTGTCCATAGCCTGCACCAGCACAATCAGGCGGCGCTTGCCTTCAGCAAACATCTGTTCCTGTAAAGCCTCGATGTCTTTGTTGATCTTCAAAAGGGCTTCTTTGCCGTCTTTCTTCTTGCCATCAAACTCGCTCGAGTCATCGGGGTCGAAATCCTTCAGGCTGATCTTACCATTGCCAGGCACACGATATTTCTTATAGTCCATGGGGTTTCTCCTTCCAGTGCTTTTGGCTAATTATAGTGTGTTATTGGCCCGCAGGTGCTTGAGTTAGAGTAAATTGGCTTGTGATCTCCTTCGGTAGGCGGGGTTCCGGAACGCCTGCCCTGGAGTTCATTCCTCCAGGGTTGAACCCGGCTCTTGTAGAACTGCAGATTGCCGCGGTCGCTACGCTCCCTCGCAGTAACTATGTTAAATGTCAAGAGCATACAGGGTTGAAAAGCTCTCCTTTCTTAAGCATTGCATTGAGAATGGTCAGTATCTTGTGCATACAAGCCACTAATGCAACCTTTTTCTCTTTTCCCGCAGCAAGTAGTCGTTCATAAAACG
>DIWN01000067.1:0-20564 GCA_002423495.1 Anaerolineaceae bacterium UBA6105
CGATGAACTGCCCCTTCCACCTGCACATCTACAAAAGCCAGCTGCGTTCCTATCGCGATCTGCCGCTGCGCTTTGCTGAGAAGGGCACGGTCTATCGTTACGAGCGCTCGGGCGTGCTGCACGGCCTGATGCGCGTGCGCGGCTTCACCCAGGATGACGCCCACCACTTCTGCCGCCCGGACCAGATGCCGGAAGAAATCGACTTTACGCTCAACTTCAGCATGAACATGTTGAAAGCCTTTGGTTTCAAGGATTTTCAGGCCTATTTGAGCACCATGCCCGAAAAGCACGTAGGCGATGACCAAATGTGGCACGATGCCGAAATTGCCCTGGAAGAAACGCTGAAGCGCATGGGCGTCCCCTACGAGGTGGATGCCGGCGGCGGCGCTTTCTATGGACCCAAAATTGACCTCAAGGTCAAGGATGCCCTCGGGCGCGAATGGCAGCTTTCGACCATTCAATTTGACTTCAACTTGCCCGAACGCTTCGACCTCACTTACATCGGCGAAGACGGCAAGGAACACCGCCCCTACATGGTGCACCGCGCCTTGCTGGGCTCGATGGAGCGCTTCTTTGGCGTGCTGATCGAGCACTATGCCGGCGCTTTCCCGGTTTGGCTGTCGCCGAAACAGGTAACCCTGATCCCGATTGCCGATCGTCACAACGACTATGCGCATGAGGTGGCTGCCCGTTTGAAGAAAGCCGGCTTGCGCCTGAGCGTGGATGACAGCTCGGACCGCATGAACGCCAAGATCCGCAATGCTCAAAAGCGAAAGGTGCCTTATATGCTTGTCATCGGCGACCGCGAAATGGAAGAAGGTCAGGTCGCGCTTCGCAGGCGCAGCGGCGAAAGTCTGCCCGCCATGAGCGTGGAAGCCTTCATCGAGCTTGCCCTGCGCGAGATTGAAGAAAAGATTTGATTTTTCTTAGCAAATTGACCTGAATCAAGGGGAAGTTTTCAGGTCTTATGAAACGCAAAAGCGGCTGATTTTCAGCCGCTTTTGTGTGGGTGGTATAGGACTCGAACCTACGACCTTTGCGATGTCAACGCAACGCTCTAACCAACTGAGCTAACCGCCCATGGAGAAAACATTATACCTGAGCCAAATAGATTACGCAAGCCAAATTTGAGAGTTGGTATGGCAAGGCTCTCATAGGTGTATTGAAAGCAGATCGTCTCATTCCAGCGACATTTTTTCGTAGGGCGAGGTTGAGGGCACCGTGTACGATTTGGTGAGCAAATTTATTGCGCCCTCAACCCGCCGACAAGAGAAGACAGGGTGGGTTGGCGTTTGGGGATATGGAACCTGTGTAGGGTGGATTGACGGCCTTGCGCAGCCTCCACTTGCAGGATGCGCAGACCATGATGGGTGATAAGGTAATTCGACCAGGAAAAGGCAGGCCTTTTTCTTACAGGTCTGTGGTTGGTTGAGGAGCTTGTAGGGTCGATAGCCTGCCTCGACCGGAATCGTTGTGTGGGCAACTTAACGATGACCTTACAAAGTTGATGCTTTCCTCGACCTGGATGGTTGTGTGAACAATGCAATAAGGAGAAGGCAGGCCTTTTCCCTACGGGAGTAAGACAGGTGCATCGATCAGAAAAAAGGTGGAAAAACGATGAGAACCTCGTAGGGTTGACGCCTGCGTCAACCATGATGGGTGACAGGGAAGTTGTGGGGTTGATGCCGGCATCAACCATTATGTCCGAGGAGGAGAATTCTACGATTTATCGTCGTGCAAAACGTCCCGCTGAGGTATCCCCTACCTTCTTTCAATAAGGAACAGGTAAGCCAATTCCCCACCTCGACTGCAATAACATTATGATATCAAACATCGCGTTTCCACTAACCCAGAGCATCAATCCTCACTTTGTGCTGTGCTAAGGTAGAATCAAGCTGAAACAGATCGGAGAGTGAAAGCATGTCAGAACTACAGCAGGTCAAATTTGAGAAGATGGTGTATGGCGGCGATTGTTTGGGTCGTCTGGCAGATGGACGGGCGGTCTTTGTGCCATTCGTGCTCCCAGGAGAAACTGCAGAAATCGCGATCACCGAAAGCAAAGAGCGCTTTGCCCGCGGAAGAGTGGTGAAGCTGCTCGAGGAATCCCCCGAACGGATCACCCCTCCCTGCCCTTACTTTTCGAACTGCGGTGGCTGTTCTTACCAACATCTGGGCTACGCGCAACAGCTGGAGCTGAAAAAAGATCTTGTAAGAGACCAGCTGGAGCGAATTGGCAAGTTCACTGACTTGCCTGAAATTCTAATCACCGGCAGCCCCACTGCCTTTGGCTACCGCAACCAGGTCCAGTTCCACCCCATCCGCTACCAGAACCCTGAGGCATCTGCAAAGCTGGGATTTAAACTTCCATCCTCCAATGAAGTCTTGCCGATCGAAAAATGCCTTTTAATCCCCGAAGAAATGAACGAGATTCTCAACCAAATTGAGCTGGAAGCGGACTCCGGTATCGCGCGGATAGCTATACGCATGGATAGCGACGGCGAAATCATGCTCGTGTTTGAAGGCGAAAGCGACGAGCCGCCTGAGCTCTCGATCGAGCTGCCGGTATCCTCAACCTACCTCAGCCCAAACGGGCGCAGCCTGAATCTGGGTGGCAACGATGCCCTGGTTTATCGCGTTTTAGAGAAAGAATTCCTGGTCTCGCCCGAATCCTTCTTCCAGGTGAACCTGCCTGTGGCGGAGGAGATGGTTCGTCACATTCTTGAGCTGATTGGAGGCAAGCAAAACCTGGATATCCTTGAACTCTACAGCGGGGCTGGGCTTTTCACCCGTTTTCTTGCCTCCCACGCCAGCCAATTGACTGCCATCGAAAGCGCTCCTTCTGCCTGCTTTGATTTTGCGGGCAACCTGGACGAGTTTGAAAATATCAGCCTCTACGAAGGCGCGGTCGAAATGATCCTTCCCGAGCTCGCGGAGCAAATCAAACCCATCGACCTGGTAGTGCTGGACCCACCTCGCGCGGGTCTCAATGCCAAAGCCCGCCAGGCTCTGATCGACCTCGATCCCCACGAGATCATTTATATCTCCTGCGACCCCAGCACCCTCGCCCGCGACCTGAAACACCTCCGCGAGGCTGACTACAAGTTGCAGAGCGTGCATGCCTTCGACATGTTCCCCCAGACTGCCCACGTGGAGACGATAGTATTTTTGCATAAGTAGTCAATTTTCTATTTATATAATAACGATTTTGGCAAAGGAGAAGCATGCCGCCGGTTTTTCGAAACTATACAAATGTTGCCGGGATCACGGATGACTATTTCAAAGTCAGAAATTTCATTCTAAAACTGGGGTATTCGGAATTCAGCTATGCCCGCTGGGATTGGATGGCAACCCATAGTTACCTGGACAAGACCGCGATCGGCAAAATCGGGATTTGGGAAGAAAATGGCGAAATTGTGGGGCTCGCCACATTCGACACGCTTCCAGGGACTGCCTTTTGCCTGACACATCCGGATCATCGCGGTTTAAAAGAACAAATGCTGAAATATGCTGAGGAAAACTTATCAACGCCTGAGAGTTTTGAAATCGTAATTCCCGACACTGACCACGATTTTCTGAATATCGCTGCCCGCTTAGGGTATGTTGCTTCACAGCGCAAAGAACCGGATTCAGCCTTTTATATCGACGAAACCTCCCTTGATTACAAACTACCAGAAGGATTCCAGATTACTACAATAAAGGAAAATTTCGACTTATCACAATATCGACGCGTGTTGTGGAGAGGTTTCAACCATGAAATAAAGGGGGAAGGCTTGTTCAATTTTTCATCGGAAGACGAACTGAGCGCAAAAGAGGAAATGCTTCGCCCATATGTAGAACTGGATCTGAAGATCGCGGTTGTTTCCCCGGAAGGTAATTTCGTCTCATATTGTGGGATGTGGTATGACCCAGCAGCAGGTTTCGCATGGGTAGAGCCAGTTGCCACGGATCCTGATTATCGGCGGCTGGGTTTGGGGAAGGCGGCAGTACTTGAAGGTATTCGGCGGGTCGGATTGCTGGGAGCCAAATTGGCTTTTGTCGGTTCATCCCAACAGTTTTATTACAGCATCGGTTTTCGCCCCTTCGCGACTTCGACCAACTGGAAAAAGCAGTAACTAGTAATTCCTGTTTATATCTATTACAGAGGATTGCAGATCATCTTCATCTCCTGCGATCCCAGCTCCATCGCCCGCGACCTGAAACACTTCAGTGAAGCCAGCTTCAGCCTGCAGAGCGTGCATGCCTTCGACATGTTCCCACAAACTGCTTCTGCGCAAACGCTCACAAAGATGTCAAAAAATAAGTTTACAATAAATTGAGAATGGTAGGGTTCAGATTATCAACAAACTTCGATGAATCGACCTGATTAACGCATTAATTGCCTGCTGCAATCCCGGCAGATAGCAATCAAAAGTGGGAAGTTCCACATCAATTCCCGCAGTCAGCGCCCTGATGGCAGCATCCTTGCGGGTTGGGGAGGATTTGTGATAGTTGTGGATCATCACCACAGCTTCATAGTCGGAGACAACCACGCCATCAAAACCCAGCGTATCCCGAAGCAGATCCGTCAGGATGCGCTTCGAGGCAGCCACCAGCTCGCCATCCAGCTCCGGGTAGGCATTCATCATCGACATCAAACCCGCGTCGCGGATTGCCGCCTGGAAAGGTGCCATATAAACATCCCAAAGGTCTCTTTCGCCCAGGTGCACAGGACCGCAGTTCAAGCCGCCTTGCGAAAACGCGTGCCCGATGAAATGCTTGCCGGTTGCCATAACCCCCTTAAGGGGGTCCTCGCCTTGCAGCCCCTGGATATAAGCCTTGCCAAATTGGCTCACGAGCATGGGGTCTTCGCCAAAGGTCTCCTCAATCCGCCCCCATCTGGGGTCGCGGCCCACGTCCAGCACCGGTGCCAAACCTTGCCGCGCGCCAATGGCGAGCATCTGCTTGCGGATCTGCTCGGTCATTTTCTTTGCGAGCTCAGGTTTAAAGGTGCTGGCCAGGCCAATCGGTTGGGGGTAGACCGTGCTTTCCAATGCCATCAACCCCGAACAGCATTCTTCGTGGTTGATGGTTGGGATCCCAAGGCGGGTTTCTTCCAGCAGGAATTTTTGGATGCGATTATAAGTTTTAGCGGTCTCCAAAGGCGTCAGGTTGCCCGCGCCGGCGATGCGCGTGATCTGCCCCACCCCATCTTTCAGCTTTACCCTCACCTTTCCCATATCAAGTTGGCCTTGGGTCTGCAGCTCGTAGAACCAATATCCGCCGAGCTGGCGGATCTTCTCCTGCAGGGTCATTTGCGCCAATAATTCGCTGACACGCTTCTTGATGTGAGTGGGGGTTTGGGTCATGGTTTTCTCTTTCGATTTTTTTCCTATTGAGCAATAACCTACGAACGCATTCCAAGCAGCAGATCGATGGTCAGCTGGTCGAGGCGTTCGTATTTAAGCCCACGCTTGGAAATAGCTACGCGGTCGAAATCCAATGCTTTGATTGCGTCAGCCTTTTCTGAGGAATATTTTCCGAACAATGCCGCAAGAGCAGGATCCTCTGCGTTGATCTCAGCCAAAATCGCCTGGATCTCCGGATCGGCATTGAATTGGACAGCCTTTTCCTTCAACATCAGATAAGTCCGCATGCAGCCGCGCGCAAAGTCCTTGACGCCTTCATAATCCTCGGTGCGATAAGCATGCGCATCATAGTGTTTGGAACCATCGTAACCGACATCTTCAAGGAACTTCACCAGGTAGAAAGCAGCCTTGATGTCACGTGATCCAAAGCGCAGGTCCTGGTCGTAACGCCCGGGATATTGATCATTCAGGTCAATATGGAAGAGCTTGCCGGCTTCCCACGCCTGAGCCACACCATGCATGAAGTTGATGTCGGCCATGTGCTCGTGGGCAACTTCAGGATTGACACCAACCATCTCGGGGTGATCCAACGTGGCGATGAAGCCAAGCATGTGACCGGTGGTTGGGTTATAGATATCTCCACGCGGTTCGTTAGGTTTGGCTTCAAGGGCAAACTTCAGGCCATAGCCTTAATCCAGGTTGTATTCACACAGGAAATTCAGCGCTTCGCGGTTGCGCTTGATCGCTTCGACCGCACTTTTGCTGCTGTCGGTTTCTGTGCCTTCACGTCCGCCCCAGAAGACGTAAAACTTTGCGCCAAATTCGACTCCCAAGTCAATGGCACGCATGGTTTTCTGCAGAGCGTAAGCGCGCACCTTGGGATCATTGCTGGTAAAGGCGCCATCCTTAAAAACCGGGTCACCGAACAAGTTGGTGGTTGCCATAGGCACAACCAATCCGGTTTCATCCAATGCCTTGCGAAAATCGCGCTTGATTGCTGCTTCTTCCGCAGGGGTTGCATCGATCGGTATCAGGTCATTATCGTGGAAGTTGACACCATAGGCACCACCTCGCCCAATAGATAGACCAACTCTGCCGGGGTTTTGGGGTCTCGCACCGGGCCACCGAATGGATCCCTTCCAATTGATCCGACTGTCCACAATCCAAAAGTAAATTTATCTTCGGGTTTAGGAATAAATGTGTTCACCGCTTATCTCCTTTGTTTTGTTTTTAATGTTTCAAGTACTGCTTTGATTATTATTTTGCTTCAATTTTGCGCCAATTCCACCAGCACGTTCACCTCGCGGGTGCCTCCCGGAGGAATTGGAATAATATAACCTTCTATTGATTTACCATCCAGGCTGATCCTGGTTGAAGTGATTTCACTGTTTCTTACAACTTTGATGTTATAGACCACACCACGGAAGATGCGCTTCGCCTCAAAGCCCGCCCAGTCGCCCGGAATAACCGGATGTACGGACAAGCCCTTGTAGGTGGGCTTGATGCCAAGGATATGCTGGCTGATCGCTACGTAATTCCAGCTGGCAGTACCTGTCAGCCAGGAATTTTTAGCCTCGCCGTGCGTCGGCGCGTCCTTGCCGGCGATGGTTTGGGCGTAAACATAAGGCTCACAGCGATGAACCTCACTGATCGCCTCACGGGCCGATGGGTTGATCCGCTTATAGTAATCAAATGCCCTGTCTCCCCTGCCAATAACAGTTTCCGCAATCATGATCCAGGGATTGGAATGGCAGAAGATGCTCGCGTTCTCTTTGTAGCCCGGCGGGTAGGATGTTATTTCGCCCAGTCGCAGTTGATAACGGCTATACGCAGGATTTAGCACCACGATCCCATGTGGGGTGGCCAATCTTTCTCTCACTGCGTCCAGCGCCTGGCGAGCTTTGCCATCTTCCACCCCCAAGCCGACCATGACACACAGCCCCTGGGGCTCGATGAAGATTTGCCCTTCTTCGTTCAAGTGCGAACCAAGTGGCTCTCCGAAGGCGTCATAAGCGCGTCTGAACCACTCGCCATCCCAACCTGCCTCCCAGATAGCC
This sequence comes from Anaerolineaceae bacterium UBA6105, assembly GCA_002423495.1. GTDB lineage: Bacteria > Chloroflexota > Anaerolineae > Anaerolineales > Anaerolineaceae > Mesolinea. Next base: position 7,403 of record DIWN01000067.1, read on the forward strand.
TGCTCCATCTCCTTTGCTTTTTCGGAGTAAAACGCAGGTGCGTGAAGGTCAAATGATCCATCAACAGAGCTCAAAGCAAAAAGTGAAGCGAGATGCACCATTTCCTGGCAGGAAAGGATGAACAAGCCGGCAATCATGACGCTTTCAGCAATCTTGCCATCCTGATTGGTGGTTGTCTGAAAAGACTGACCCGGCGTGTCGGAAAAGCAATTAAGGTTAAGGCAGTCATTCCAGTCCGCCCTGCCAATCAGCGGCAACTGGTGGGGTCCAAGCCGGTCCAGCGTGTATTGAACAGCCCGTTGAAGGTGTTCAAACAAGGGCATTTCGGTACCTGGTTGGTTCTCGTAGGGCACCAATTCGTCCAGAATGCTAAGATCGCCAGTTTCCTTTACATATGCCGCGGTCGCCAATACCAGCCAGTGTGGGTCGTCATTGAAATCTGACCCCACGTCATTGTTGCCGCGTTTGGTCAGTGGCGAGTACTGGTGGAAAGCGCCGCCGTTGGAAAGTTGTGTAGCTGCCAAATCAAGCAGCCTTTCGCGGGCACGCTCAGGCACAATGTGCACAAAACCCAGCAAATCCTGGGTGGAATCTCGGAAGCCCATGCCGCGCCCGATGCCACTTTCAAAGTACGAAGCCGAACGGCTCATGTTGAAGGTGATCATGCATTGGTAGGCGTTCCAGATGTTGACCATGCGATTGGTGTCTTCATCGGGAGTATGTACAATGAACTTACCCAGCAGCTCCTGCCAGTATTCCTTTAGTTCCTCAAAGGCTGCGTCCACACGCTCAGGCGAAAGGAATTCGCGGATGATTGGCAAAACGCGGGCTTTGTTGATTGTGTTTGAGTCCACCGGATCAAATTTTGCGTCAGCTGGATTCTCGTGATAACCGAGCAGGAAGATCATGCGTTTCACCTCACCTGGCTTCAAGTGCAGCTTGAGGTGGTGAGAACCGATTGGCTGCCAACCGTGCGCAACGGAATTCTTCGACTGACCGACCTGCACAGCGATGGGGTTATCCCACCCACGGTAAGGTCCCAAAAACGCGTTTCGCACCGTGTCGAATCCAGCTAAGGGCTCAGAACAGGCAAAGTAAGCAAAATGATTGCGCCGCTCGCGGTATTCCGTCTTATGAAAGATTGTGCCTTGCAGAACATCGCCAATTTCACGGAGTAGATCGGGCACTTCCACTTCCCCGGTGTTGAAATTACGCTGGAAGTTGGTTGAGTCGTCCCAGGCATCCCACAGCGCGAATTCGACAGCAGAGAAAAGGTCAAGATCGACCTCATTTCCCTTTTCGTTGGTCAGGGTGAGATCCCAAACTTCACATTTTGAATTTAGCGGCACAAAGTAGCGTGTGCTGGCTGTTATGCCGTTTTTCTTTGACTCGATTTTGGTGTAGCCCATGCCATGCCGGCATTCGTAGCTGTCCAAATCCACGCGTGTTGGCATCCAGCTAGGAGACCAGACCTCGCTGCTCTCAGCATCGCGCAGGTAAATGTATCGCCCGCCCATATCCAGGGGAGCATTATTGTAGCGATAGCGTGTCAGGCGCCTTAGACGGGCATCCTTATAAAAGGAGTAACCTCCAGCCGTATTGGAAATAAGTCCGAAAAAAGCGTCCGTGCCAAGGTAATTAATCCAGGGCACCGGTGTGTCGGGACGTGTGATGACATATTCTCTTGATTTATCGTCAAAATAACCAAACCGCATAAAAACCTCCAAAAGCATTCATAATATTTTCAAAGCGTAGTCCTTGTAGCTGTCAACATCCCCCAATGAGCGACCATAGAGGAGCCCATAAAGCATGGCACGAAAGCACCACTTGATAACATCATTCCTTTTCTACACCTATCGATATTCCATTGATGGTGTATAGTGAGAAAAAGAAATAGATGATAACGATCGGAATAATAGATACAGCCAACCCCAGGTAAATCGTGTCATATTCATGCCGGCTTTTTGAGAGCGCTCCCTTCCATTTCTGCCCCCTGATCCGTGGGTCTGTTTACTGATTTCCCCCCACATGTATCACGTATGATCAGTTCTGTATCAAGGATCATACGTTTGGCCGGTTTCGTGCCTTTTTCAATCATATCTATTAGCAGATCAACTGCTTTGATACCAAAATGGGTAATAGGCTGATGTACGGTTGTTAATTTTATTGGCAATGTAGACGCAATCGGTAGATCATCAAACCCAACAAAAGCGACATCGCCCGGAATTTGTAAGCCAGCTTCCTGGACTGCCCGCATCGCCCCGATTGCCATCACATCTGACTGCGCGAAAATTGCATCGGGTCTTAAGGGAAGCAACTTTTTCATGGCAAGATAACCGCTGCTCTCAGAAAAATCGCCTTCTGCAATCAAGGTTGGGTCAATTTCCCTGCCAGCTTCAGCCATTGCCTGCCTGAAGCCTGTTTCCCGGTCGATCGATGTAGTGCTGCGAATTGCCCCGGTGATCATGCCAATGCGTTGATAACCCAGCTTTATCAGATGGGAAACCGCACTTTTTGCCGCTGAGATATTGTCCACATCGATATAATTTACGGATTTCTCCTCAAAAGGCCTGCCTAAAACAAGCAGTGGCACTTGCGAAGAGATCAGGCGCTTGAAGAGCATGTCGTCTGAGTTGCCGGATTGCAGCAAAAAGCCATCCAGCATTCCCCGCCGTAAAAGGCGTGGGGTGATCTCATTTTCATCTTCCTGGTTGCCCACCAAAAAAAGGGAAAGCGTCATATGGTGATTGTTGCACGCGAAAGCTACGCCCTGGGTAAGATGAGGAAAGTAAGGGTCTGTGAAAAAAGCGCTTGTTGTTCTTGGGATGACCAGGCCGATCATATTGGTACGTTGGGATGCCAGAGATCTGGCTGCCGCATTGGGATGATAACCGGTATTTTGAATGATCTTTTCCACCCGCTTGCGCGTTGCTGCCCCCACATTCGGGCTGGCATTCACAACCCGTGAGACGGTTGATCTGGAAACTCCAGCAAGCTTTGCGATGTCCTCAAGTTTTAGATCATTCATGCTTTTGCTTGTTTTCAGCTCACAATTGAAATTTCTTTGGGAGCGCTCTCATAAGCCATTATAGTACACTGTCTGAAGCTTTGTCAATAGTTTTTCCAGAATCAATTTTGGTTTAGCAAGCGAATTCATTTCAGCGACCTCCCTCCACTTTGGAATAAGTTCAGTGATTTTGCATATAATTTTGTTATTGCTTGTGTGGATGTGACTGCTGGTTCCACAGGGAGCTGACAAGGTTACTGTTGAGGAAAGAATTTCTGAATTTTGTTGACTGATGAATGCCACCCAGAGGAAATATTGCTTGGATTAAGAGAAATACAACAGAATGAAAGATTTCAGTAGAGAGGATTTACCTTTTTCACTCTGCGGGCTAAATTGCAGCTTGTGCCCGATGCGCCTGGGAGGATACTGCCCTGGCTGTGGTGGGGGTCCCGGAAATCAATCCTGCGCGATCGCAAAATGCAGCCTTCAGTATGATCGAGTGGAATATTGTTTTCTTTGACCCAGTTTTCCATGCGAGAAATATGATCATGCGGAAGATTATGATTCTTTCATCACCCATCAGCGGCAACTAAAAGACATAAAACGCGCGCGAGAAATAGGAGTAGAAGCCTACAACAGGGAGCTAATTAGAAAATCAGAAATTCTTCTAACCCTGCTGGCCGAATATAATGATGGACGAAGAAAGACCTTCTATTGTGTCGCAATAAACCTCACGCCATTGCAACAGATTGAGAAAATCGTGGAACAGGCTGCCAATAATTCGTCTTTACATGCACTTAGCCTCAGAGAAAAAGCAGCTTTCATGGTTTCTCTTTTTCAAGACTATGCTTCACAGGAAGGTCTTGTGCTCAAGCTTCGCAAGAAGCCAGCGGAGTAGCATGTCATATTTCGTTCACCCTTTAAAGTTAGATCATGTTGCCAATCATATGTTGTTGTGCCTTGGTAAAAAATGTAAAACGTGGACCAGGAAAAACCATTTGGAATTGCGGAGGTTAGTAATGGACAGTGAGAAGGCCAGGATTTTTATCTTTAAGAACGCCAGACCGCTCGACCTGGCAAGGTGGACCTTTCTCTTCGAAAACGGCAGCCAGCAAGAGGTGCTCAAGCATTTGGCAAGTTACCAGAATGCGGATGGCGGCTTTGGGCACGCGCTTGAGCCGGACTGCTGGAACCCCAACTCCTCTCCGATCCAGACCTGGACCGCAACGAAGATCATCCGCGAGATCAAGCTGGAGGAAAAAGAGCACCCCATCATCCAGGGCATCCTGAACTACCTTTCCTCGGGTAAGGACTTCGACGGCCATACCTGGGCGAACACCATTCAAAGCAACAATGATTTCCCTCACGCGCCTTGGTGGAGTTACGACCCCATCCCACAGACCACCTATAATCCCACCGCCAGCCTGATTGGCTTCATCCTGAAGTTCGCCGATAAAAACAGCCAACCACTTGAAACAGCGCGCGTCCTCACGCAGGAAGCCTACGCCTATTTCACCTCCCACTACCCCCTGGATGCGATGCATACAGCGGCTTGCTCTGTGGATCTGTACGAGTATCTGAAAGAGAGCGGCAATGAGGACCTTTTGGACATGGCCGAATTCAAGCGCTTGCTGCAAGCGCAGATCCAACACAGCATTACTTATGACACATCCAAGTGGGCGGTTGACTACGTCTGCAAACCCTCGCTTTTCATCGGCAGCAAGAACAGCGATTTCTACCAGGAGAACGAGTCCATCTGCGATTATGAATGCGAGTTCCTTATCAAAACTCAGGAAGCGGATGGTACCTGGGCAATCACTTGGGTCTGGGCAGACTACCCCAAAGAATGGCACATCACCAAGAACTGGTGGAAAGTGGATCTGATCATCAGGAATATCAAGTATCTCGAGGCAATCTGCGTCTGAATGTGGGCAGCAACAGGCTCCAAACAACCAGACAAGAAAAGACAGGCAGAAAAAAGATGAAAGAAGAGCTGATTGCTCCATGCGGGATGAATTGTGCCTTCTGCGCCGCCTATCTATTCAGAGAACTGGACCTGAATAAGCAGGGTTTTCACCGAACCTACTGCCCGGGCTGCATCCCCAGGGGCGAGAATTGCACGCACATGGCAGACAGCTGCGAGCTGCTTGGCAAAGGCAAGTTGCGCTTCTGTTTTGAATGCGCGCAGTACCCCTGCAAACGATTGAAAAGCCTGGATAAGCGTTACCGCACGAAGTACTACATGAGCATGATCGAAAATCTGAAGGCCATTCGCGATACTGGAATGGATAATTTTCTGAAGGCGCAGGAGGAAAAGTGGCGCTGCCCCACTTGCGGCGGAACAATCTGCTGCCACAATGGGCTCTGCCTGAACTGCTAGCTCGAGCTTTTCCTGCAAAACAAAAAATACCGCTGGAATGAATAAAAAAGCCAGGCTCGGGTTGAGCCTGGCATCGTCATTTGTAATACGGTCTAAACTGGAGCGAGCGTGCCCGCGAAGATCATCCAGGCGAGGGCTGTCTTGGCAGCCAGGCTGAGGATAATGTAGGCTCTCTCGCCCACTAGGTAGTCCTTCCAGGCACCAACTTTCTTGTATTGCAAGATCATGTTGATGGCGAAGGAATTGAAGAATACGAAAATGGTTGGAATGATGGCGTAAACAAAGGCCGGCGGTTTGGCGCCTGCGGAGTTGAGCGCGCTCAGGAAGTAGATCATGATCACGATCCAGGGAATGATCCCCGCCACGCTGCCATATACAAAGGAAAGCCAGTTGGTTTTCTCAGTGTACTGGTTGTGGTATTCCATCATGATGCCAAACAGGTTCATGGTCGCGTTCAGGAAGAAAAGCAAGATGATGCTTCCGAGGTCCCAGATGCCAACCAGCTGCCCTATCAGGACGATCATCAGCGAAGAGCTCAGGGCGTACTCGTAGAAGCGAATGGGGTTCATCTTGCGTTCAAGATAGCCCGTGTAGCGCTTGTAACCGATGGTTGAGATGTAGAAATGCGCCACGGCGGAAATCAGCAAAAAGATCGCCACAGCGATGCCGAAGGGAACTTCCCAGAAAAGCTGGGGGTCAGGAATCAGTTTTCGGGTCTCGATATTAAAGGTCAGAAAATTCGTAAAGATTGGATAAGTTGTGTCATTGCTGAGCACGATCATGAGGATGCCCTGAATAAGATGCAGGAACCCCATAAACAGATTGAAGCGGCGTAAGCCTTGATATTTTGTTTCCATATGATCCTCTTTTTTTAAAATTAGTTGCATAGAATTAACTATCGAAAGTTTACCATTTAAGGGCTTTTGTACAATAGTTTGTACACAGTTTGAGAACTTTTTTTAAAATTCAATATGCATAGCATTGCCTCCATGTATTAACCCATACATATAAAATCTCTGCCTAATCATAGTAAAATAATCTAAATAAAGAAATGATAGCAGCTTCAGGAATCAGTCAACTGACCTGCAAAGCATCATGCGGCGCGTGGCAGTTGGAAATTTTGTCGGTGCCAAAAAATGCTTGTTAAAAGCCCCCGTGGATGGGGAAAAACTTGTACAATATGAGAACAATTGCGTCTGGAACCTGGAAGGCGAGGAGCCAGTGCAAATAAAAGAACTTGTAACTTATTTGGATGAGGTTTTAGCATGAAAGAAACTTACGACGTGATTGTGGTTGGCGGCGGGATCGCCGGGCTGACGAGCGCCGCTTATATCTGCCGCGCTGGAAAAAGCACCCTGTTGGTCGAAAAGCAAGAAAAACTCGGCGGCTTGGTGAGCACCTTCTGGCACGAGGGCTTTGCCTTCGATGCCGGCGCGCGCGCTTTTGTGAATTCCGGAATTCTTCATCCCATGATGAGAAGCCTTGGAATAAAAATGGAGGTTACCGAGAATCCTATCACGATCGGAATTGTGGACCGTTGGGTCAGAATGCGTTCCCGTGAGAGCCTGCAGGATTATGCCAATCTGCTCAAAGATATCTTCCCTGAAAACGTTGCCGATATCGACCGCATAATCGAAGAAATCAATAAGATCATTGTCTACCTGGACGTGCTGTATGGGATCGACAATCCCCTCTTTATGGAAGACATGCGCGACAAGGAATACCTCACAAAGACGCTCTTACCCTGGTTCATAAAGTATCAAAAAAACATGCGCAAAATCGCAAAGCTCAACGAGCCAGTCAACACCTATTTGAAGCGATTCACCGATAACAACGCGCTGATCGGCATGATCGCGCAGCATTTCTTTGAAGACACCCCCACCTTTTTCGCCTTGAGTTACTTCGGGCTTTATCTCGATTACTTCTATCCCATGGGTGGAACAGGGAGTTTTGTTGAGCAGCTTGCCAATAAAGTCAGTGAAGCCGGTGGCGAGATTTTGACCAACACTTCCGTCATTAGCGTTGACGCGCAAGCGCATGAAGTTGTGCTTTCAAATGGTCAAAAAGCGGGCTACAAGAAGCTTGTTTGGGCAGCCGACCAGAATTCGCTCTATAAGATTGTTTCAGGGACAAGTGATTCCAAGGTCCAGAAACAGCGCTCGCTCACTGAAGCCGGCAAAGGCTCCGATTCGATTTACACGCTTTTCTTGGCTGCCGACCTGGAAAAAGACTACGTGAAGGAACGCATCGGCACCCACGCCTTCTACACCCCCGACACCCAGGGGATGCATGTGCTCGGCAGCTGGGAAACTGTCGCTGAGCAGGGAAATGAGCGCCTGCTGGAATGGTTGGGGTCTTACCTCGAAAAGACCACCTATGAGATATCCTGCCCCTCCCTGCGCGATCCCTCCCTCGCCCCGCAAGGAAAAACCGGCATGGTTATCAGCTCGTTGATGGATTACAGCCTGGTGAAGCGATTTTCTGATGCGGGTCAGTATGATGAATTTAAACAGTTCTGCAATCAAAAGATTATAGAGGTTCTTGAAAGACATCTCTTGCCCGATCTTGCCAGGAAGACACTTTTCAGCTTCTCGTCGACTCCAATGACGATTGAACGCCGCACCGGCAGCAAACAAGGGGCGATCACTGGCTGGGCTTTCACCAACCAGGAGATGCCGTCACCAAACCGTTTTAAGACAATGGGAAAGTCAATCACAACACCCATTCAGGACGTGCTGCAGTGCGGGCAGTGGACCTTCAGCCCATCTGGAGTCCCAATCTCAGTCATGACCGGCAAAATGGCATCCGACGCAGTGATAAAAGCCTTGAAACGCTGATGATCTTTACACCAGATCTATTAATATTGATTAACATGTGCGTGGGCATTTCCTTTACCGCGCTGCTGTTTTACCGCTTCCCAAAATTGCCGCCTGCCAGAACCAGTAAGGACTTTCCAACCGCTTCCATCATCATCCCTGCCCGCAATGAAGAAGAGAATCTCCAACTTCTGTTGGAGGACTTGCAGACCCAATCCTTAAAACCCCATGAAATAATCTGTGTGAACGACGACTCGTCTGATAACACAGCCGGAGTTGCGCAAACCTTTGGAGCAAGCCTGATCAATTTACACAGCAAACCGGAAGGCTGGACCGGAAAGACCTGGGCTTGCCAAAATGGCGCTGACTTGGCTAGCGGATCGCTCCTGCTCTTCCTGGATGCGGACGTCAGGCTCAGAAAAGATGGGCTCGCGCGGCTTGTTCAGACCTATCAAACTGCTGATTGCACCATCTCCGTGCAACCCTTCCATACCGCCAGAGAGCCTTATGAACAGTTTTCCTTTTTGTTTAACCTGGTGCAGATTGCCGCCAATGGCACAACCCTCCCGCGGAGGACCAACATCGGGGTGCATGGTCCGGTCCTGCTGATCGCGGAAGCAGATTACGCAAAAATCGGCGGACATGCAAGTGTGCGTCAGTGCGTTGTGGAAGATATGGTTTTCGGGCAAAAATTGAAGCAAAATCATTTGCCGTACCAACTTTTTATTGGGGACGAGGATGTTTCCTACAGAATGTACCCGGGAGGGTTGCGCAGCCTGGTGCAAGGCTGGGTGAAAAACTTTGCGTTTGGTGCCACCAAGACACATCCATTGATTCTTTTGATGATCATCTTATGGTTCGGATCGATGATGACCGTGCCAATTTATCTCGTGCTATCCGCGGGAAGCGCCAACCTGCCGATGATCGCTGTTTACGGGCTGATCTACCTGCTTTGGGTCTTTGTTCTTGGCACTTTGGCAAATAGAATCGGTCGTTTCCACGTGCTTCCCATAATTTTGTTCCCGGTCTTAGTCGCGGGTTTTCTATTGATCTTCATTGTCTCGCTGATTACAAAGGTTTTTGGTTTGCCGGTGACCTGGAAAGGTCGTGTGATTGCCGGGGAGGATGAAGCGTGAGGATCCTTTATTTGCCCACCGGATGGACTCTTCTCCTGTGCTTTGCAGTCTGGATGGTCATCAATCTGTCCGTAGTCATTATTTGCCTTTTCCTGCCGGTTAGAGTCTTTAATCCACGCGCGTTCTTTTTTCGATCCCACCCGTTTGAAAGAGATGGTCAAATTTACGAGAAGGTTTTCAAAGTAAAACGGTGGAAGCATCTTTTGCCGGATGGTGGAGGGCTTTGGAAAGAACGCGGTTACAAAAAGAGGCATCTTGAAGACCTCTCAGAGGAAAACCTTGAACGCTTTCTGCTCGAGTCCTGTCGTGCCGAGTTGACACACTGGCTGGCACTATCTTTTTTTTGGGTGTTTGGATTCTTTCTTTCTGCACCAGCCACCGGGCTGATGCTGATCATCGCGCTGCTTGGAAACCTTCCCTGCATTATTCCACAGCGCTATAACCGCCCCAGGGTTCTAAGATTGTTGGAGAGAACGCGTTCCCGCCAGCATTGTGCCAACACCCCTGTTTCTTGAAGGGGCAGTGAGTCAATAACACCTAATATAAAACCGGGAGACTAAATATAGCCTCCCGGCTGACCGCGATCGTCTTTCCAGAAATAGACATTTTTCTCCAGATGAGCCGTCCTGCTGAAACCCAGCCTTTCCAATAATCTCCAGGAGCCCTGATTTTCGGGATCGCAGGTGGCGTAGATTCTGTCAATACCGCCTGAAAACGCCTCACGGATCACTGCCGCGCAGCTCTCCATAGCATAGCCTTGCTTCCAATAATCCTTATTGAACACAAACCCGATCTCAAGCGCGTTATTGTCGCGTTTTCCAAGATAGACATTGCCGATCAGCTTCCCGCTGGATTTCAGCTCAACCGCAACCATCTCGTCTGATGCGATTCGTAGCCTAAGCTCTTGGCGAACCTCCTCCAAGGTCATCGATCGGTATGGCTCAAACTTTACCACCTCAGGGTCAGAGAGATACTCAAACAGATCCAACAGATCATTTTCGGAAAACCTGCGGAATATCAGTCTGTCAGTTTCTATCTTCATTTTTGCATCGGGAAAGAACAATAAATGCTCCCATACAATATTTGGTTAAGGTGTTTTTTGCTCCAGGTAATCCTCAATCCAATACCTGCATCTCATCGCTGTTCCTTTTCCGTATTCAATCGCCTTGGTGGGACAGAGGTTAATACAAGCTGTGCACTGATAACACTCTTTACCCCACTGCGGTCTGCCATCGATCATCGTGATTGTTTTAACAGGGCAGTCCCTGGCGCATTGTCCGCAAGAAATGCACTTATCGGTAACAAAAAATGGGCTTGTTCTGCGAGCAGCCACGTTAAAACCCATGTTGAAAAGGCTGGACTTTATCCAGGGAAAATTGCCGGTATAAACATCAAACACCGGCTGCTTCGCAATGATTTGCTCAGCGATCTGATCCAGCTTTGCCCTGGCATCGGCAATTTTTGAAGCAATTTTCTCTCTACTCTCCAATTCAGAACCCATAACATAATTGTTAGGCATAATGATTGAGTAGGCACTGTCTAAAGGAAAAGAGTCGCTCAACCTTTCCATGGCTAATCCTGCTTCGCCGCCATAAGTGCAGACCCCAAACGCAAACTCCGGTTTGCCTGAAAGCTGCTTTACAAAATCCATCACCGGTTCCGGCACGCCCCATGCGTGGATAGGAAAAACCAGGCCAATCGCCTGGTTATCGATAGACGGGATTGTAGCTTGACCAATCATGTTTTCCGCAACATCACTGGTTTTGGAAGCAAGTTGCTCAGCTACCCACTTGGAATTGCCTGTCCCTGAAAAATAATAAATCATGGCTTAATCATTCCTTCTTGAGTCAATTTCTGATTCGCTCGATTTTGGATAGGAAGTCATGTTTCTGGCGAGCAACAATTCTGGTGAGCCTTTAATCCGCCAAAAGCCTCTTCAGCTCATTAAGAACTTCAATGGGTGTGGGGTCTTCGCCGTAGGCAAGAGCCAGATAATAGGAAACAAAATCGCCAAACTGGAGCAAGCTGAACATCTGCGCTAGCTTGCCATCACCCCGCGCCCGCACGCTGTCCACCCCCACACCTGCCTCAAGGAGGAAGCCCTGGCTGTACTCAATGCGTTTGCGGTTGCGTTCATGATCGAAATCCGAGCGCAGGAAGATTGCTGAAGTGTGCTCATAAAGGCTTTCGGGATGGCGCAAGCCTGCTAGAGCGTTATGATTCATCTCCGGGATTCCCTCAAAGGCTGCCCACGCTTTGGCGAGTTCATTGATTTCGGATTTCCAACGCCTGGCGATCACTTCCAGTTCACCTGCCCCAAAAATGACAATGTTGCGCTCCAACAATTGCCCTGCCAACCGTTTGGCGGGATTGCTCGAAACGGGGCTGTCCTTCCCCAATTTTGTAATGCCTTCCGCAAGAACTTCAACCGCCTCCTCCACCGTCAGGGTTTGATCTTCGATCAAGCCCAAACGGGAAAAGAGTGCCAGCAGCAGCCCAACCGTCCAGCCGATGGCTGTGCGAGGCTGCCCAACATGGTCGAATTTCCAGCAGATTTTTCCGGCTTCCATTGAAAGCTCAGCCAATTTGCCGCCGGTGCTGATGCTCATCACGCTGCATCCGCGCCGCAAAGCCTCATCAAACGAGCTAAGGGTTTCTTCGGTATTGCCTGAATGGGAGGAGCAGATAACCAGTGTTTCATGTCCGTTTGCCCAGGCCGGTAAACCATAATTGCGGTGCGCCAATACCGGTATCGGCAGTTGGTCTGCCAGGTAAGCCGTGGTGAAGTCCCCCCCGATTGCCGACCCGCCCATGCCGCAAATCACTGCCTGCCTTAGGGATCCGACTTCAGGAAGCTCCAACTGCAAGCCAAGCTGCCAGCCCAACGTGAGGTTGGCACCGAGCGCTTTAATTGCGGCGTTCATGTCCTGCGGATCAAAAGGGTTTATTTCTGACATCAATTACTCCAATTAGGTTATTGGCTAATCTTATCTTAAAAAGTGGTATTTGGCTGATCTATTGCGCTTCGATTAAGGGGTAGGACTGGGTTCGGGAGTGGCAGTTGGCGGCTCTACGACAACGATTGAGACGTAAAATGGTGTGTCCGCGTTCATCCCCAGCCCGAACAGTGATCCGTCAGGAGCCTGCAGCATCCAGTTGCTGCGGTAGATGCCCAGCTGAAGTGGAGCTGTGAACGTTACGCTCAGGTCAATCGCCTGCCCCGGCAGCACCTCTCCGGGCAAAAAGTGCTCGTAAGTAGCGCCAAGCGGGTTTTGGGAATAGAACACCAGCTTATAAAGCCGCGTCCACTTGCAGGAACCGGAATTGACCAGCCGCCAGGTTTTGACAAAGCTCTCACCTGCAGGGATTTGGGTGCCATCCGGGATGGTGAGGTCGAAGGGCGTGCCCATTCCAGCCCGATTGCAGGCGGCTTCGGAAGTGGCGGTGGCAGCTTCACTCGGCGTGCGCGCGATGGTGGCAATCACAGTTGGAATTGGGGTGTTGGTAGCGGTTGGCAGCGGAGTAAAGGTGGCACTGGGCAGGGTAGCTTGAGTGAGCCGGGCTGCCTGGGTGACCTCAAAGACGGATGTCTGCATCAGTTGATCCAGGTTGGGCGTGGGAGGGAGTTCGGTCGGCGTCGGCGCTTGCGGTTTGCAGGCGGAGACCACCCCAAGAGCAATGAGCAGAACAAAAACCAGGCGGCGATGCATAGCTAAATTGTAATGCAAAGCGGCAATCTGCTGTCCCTTCTCTGATCGTGCCGTCTATGCCTTGTTCTTGCAAGGTCTCCTGACCTTGCAAGGGTTTTGACCGAAGGTCTTCG
>DIWN01000067.1:20577-20973 GCA_002423495.1 Anaerolineaceae bacterium UBA6105
CCGGATTGAGCCCCGCACAAAGACACGGGGCAGGCAACGCAATCTGGACTACATGTCACTCCAGGCAAGCATCGGCGTAGGTCAGGTTGCGATTTTCAACCTGACATCACGAGCCTCAGCATGTTTTTTTTGATTTTGCAGGCGCTCATCCCGTCAGGTTCAACTGCGGAACCTGACCTACACTAGAGCAAATCGACGTGGCAGGCTGCTAACATTTCTTTGATCGTGCCGGCGTACACGCCGCGCACGGGAGGTGACCGAACGTCTCCGTTTGGTATTAGATGATGTAGGGCGGAATGGCGAGTTGTTCGCCACTCCGCCGAATCGCAAATCAAATGTTAAACGTCGGAGTGAGGGAAGGGCACCCTCATTCCGACCTTGTATCTTTATAGTGAT
>DIWN01000029.1 GCA_002423495.1 Anaerolineaceae bacterium UBA6105
TTGTCCGAAAAACTGTTGACGACCCATGGCCGTGCAAAGCCTCCCCTTGCGGGATGCCTCGACCGTGCCCCGACAGTGATGCTTGTGTCGGTAATTTGATGAGGGTCTTGTAGGGTCGATGGCCTGCCTCGACCGGTATGATATTACGTGTGAATTGGAGAGGAAAAGGCAGCCCTTTTCCCTATAGGGCAATGGTTGGTCGAGGAACTTGTAGGGTCGATGGCCGTGCAAAGCCTCCCCTTGCGGGATGCCTCGACCGTAACTCAATGGTGATTATTGCGTGGGCAATGCGATAAGGAAAAGCCGGGCATTTTCCCTATGGTATTGTGGTGGGAATTTTCCCTAAAACAAGAACTTATCCCTTTGTGAAATACTTGTCTTTCCGCCACCTTTGAACATTCATTCTTATATATTCAGAGTGGGTCAATAAATCATTTTCATCTCTAATCACATGGTCCGAAAAGGATACTTGCCATAATTCCAAGCCTGGGAATGATTGCCTTGCAACCCTCGAAACGCCCGATTTGTAAGAACCAACAATGGTTGATAACGTTGAAGTTTTTACCTGTTCCAATAAAGAAATCAACACGTGAATGTGATTGGGCATCACCACATAGTCTAAAACCTCAACACCAGCATGATGGAAACTCAACTCGTTAACCTTTTCCGCTGCAATAATCCCAATTTCAGAAAGTCTAATTTGGTTAGAGTCTCCATTCTTGACTATCTCACCTAGTAGATGTTGATACTTGTGGCAATTGATGGTAACAAAGTAAATCCTGGCAGATGTGTAATCAAAGCCAAACATTCTGGGGGACTTGCGTTTGAGCATGTGAAGATTTTACCCTACAAAATTAGCAAAATACTAGTGTCGGAATAATGCTGGATCTCCTTGTAGAGTCGATGGCCGTGCAAAGCCTTCCCTTGCGGGATGCCTCGACCGGAATCGTTGTGTGGTTAATTCAATGAGAACCTTGTAGGGTCGATAGCCCGCCTCGACCGGAATCGTTGTGTCGGTAATTTGATGAGAACCTTGTAGGGTCGATGGCCTGCCTCGACCGTGCCTCGACAGTGATGATTGTGTAGGCAATGCGATGAGGAAAAGGCCTGCCTTTTCCCTACGGGGCGGTGGTTGGTCGAGAGCGGATTGGGTCCTAAGTTTCCTGGTCTTTCCTAACTGGCACGAATGGTGCAATGAAAAATGCTGAATATTACTTCAGCATAGCATGCTGCATGAACGGAGAAAACCTGTGAGCCAGACCGCAAACAAGAGCCGCTCAAGCGACTCGGCCAAAACAAGACAAGCAGCTGAAGCGGCAGCCCTCAAGGCTGAAGCCCAGGCGCAAGCCAATAGAGCCAGACTGATCCGATTAGGATGGGATTTTGCCGGATTGGTTCTGTTGGTCTTGGGTGCGCTTTTGATCCTGGCTGTACTGGGCATCACGCATGGGCGGGTTGTGGACGCTGGGGCTGCGATGTTGCGGCGCTGGTTTGGTTATGGGCGTTTTATCGTGGCGGCGGCTGTTTTTGCCGCGGGCTGGCTGCTTTTACTCTGGCGCAAAAATCAAGCCAGGCAGGTGAATGTCCTGCGTGTGATCATGGTGGAAGTTGCCTTTTTCTTGCTGTTGGGAGCCCTTTCGGCGTTTTTCAATGACAGCGTTACCTCTGTAAACGCGGGCACTAGTGCCGGTGGGATCAGCGGCTATGGCGTCTCTTTTCCCCTCATCAGTCTTATCAAGCGTATCCCTGCCGGGATCCTTTTAACCGTGCTTGGATTAATTGCTCTTCTCTTTGGCCTGGACCTGGTAGGTCGGCTCGACCGCTGGGCGAGGATGAAGCTCGGGGAGACTGTGCAAACCCCGCATCAACTTCCAAGAATCGACGAAATTCAGCCGGCGGTGTCAGTTACCAAACCTCAGCCTGCTCTCACTGAGCGCAAGCCCGTACGCAAACCGCAGGGTCAGGCACAACTCCCGCTGCAATATCGTAAAAACTATGCAGAGATGGAAGAAGATGAGATTCAGAAACCCATCAAATACCACCGGCCGGAAGGTCTGCCACCCCTGACTTTGCTCGAAAACGAAAAAACGGTCGCCACCAACCAGGCTACCATCAACATGAACGCCGGCTTGCTGGAGAAGACTCTGACCGAATTTGGCGTTCCTGCCAAAGTGGTTGGCTACAGGGTGGGACCGACTGTGACGCAGTATGCGGTCGAACCGGGCTACATTGAAAGGGCTGGTCAGGACGATAAACAAAAAGTGCGCATTTCCAAAATCTCAGGTCTTTCCAAAGATCTGGCTTTGGCATTGAAGGCTGAACGCCTGCGCATTGTGGCCCCTGTGCCGGGCAAATCTTACGTGGGGGTGGAAGTGCCTAACACAGAGCACATGCTCGTGCGCCTGCGTCCCCTGCTCGAATCAGAAGAGTTCGCCCGGGTTAACTCACCGCTTGCAATCCCTCTCGGCAGGGGCGTTTCGGGGGAGCCAATCGTCTCGGACCTCTCCACCATGCCCCATCTGCTCATTGCCGGCACGACCAACTCCGGTAAGTCTATCTGTATCGCGGCAATCACCATGTCGCTGGCGCTAAACAATCATCCCGAAGATCTGAAACTGGTGATGATCGACCCGAAACGGGTGGAGTTGAAGCGCTTCAGCGGTTTACCGCACCTTTATGGTGAAGTTGAAACGGAAGTCGAACGCATCATGGGCGTTTTGCGATGGGCAACCACGGAAATGGAAAACCGCTATCGCCTGCTGGAGACCGTCCGCGCACGCAACCTTGACTCTTATAATGCCAAAATGAAAAAAGCAGGCAAACCAAAACTGCCGCGCATTGTGATTTTGATTGACGAGTTGGCAGACCTGATGCTTAATTCAGCTGAACAGACCCAGGATCAAATTGTGCGCCTGGCTCAGAAAGCGCGCGCGATTGGCATTCACCTGGTGGTTGCCACCCAACGCCCAAGCGTGGATGTGGTCACGGGCGTTATCAAGGCGAACTTCCCCACCCGGATCGCTTTCACGGTCGCATCGCAAGTGGACTCCCGGGTGATTCTCGATCAACCTGGTGCCGAAACTCTGCTTGGCAAGGGCGACATGCTGTTTGTCCACCCGGAGACTGGCATGCAGCGATCCCAGGGCGTGATGATCACTGACTCGGAGATCCGTTCTGTGATCAAATGGTGGGCTGAAAATGCAGACCCTGAGCACAAGCAAGCGCTCGAACTGCCTGCTCCGGAACCTGCCAAACCCGCCACGCAAGCTGTTGAGGCGGCACCAGAAGTGCCAGTGGAAGAGGAAGCACCCTGGGAAGAGGTCATCCAGGAAAATCAACCTGAGGATAGCGACGAAATGCTGATCAACCAGGCGATCGACCTCGTGCGCCGCAGCAGGCGGGCAAGCGCTTCGTATCTGCAGCGCCACATGCGCCTTGGATACCCACGGGCAGCCTGGCTGATTGACCAGCTTGAAGCTCGCGGGGTGCTTGGATCTGCCCAAAGTGGTGGCAGAGACCGCGAAATTTTACTCGACCCACCAGAGCCTGAAGAGGAAGAAGAATAGATGGGAAAGACAAAACCGGATTTTGAAGCTTTCCTGCGTCGTACTTTCCAGGCGCCTCTGGATGCAGCGGCTGGTTTCCTTTTGAAACTGGGCATCACCGCAAACTTCATCACCCTTTTTGGTCTGTTTGGCAATATTGTGGCAGCCTTTCTGATCGCCAGTGGACACTTGCTTGCGGGAGGCTTGGTGGCAGCGTTTATGGCACCTCTGGATGCCTTGGATGGGGTGCTGGCGCGCAAAGCCGGCGTGGTTGGAAAATTTGGCGCTTTCCTCGATTCAGTCGTTGATCGTTATGATGAAATGATCCTTTTGGCAGGCGTGCTCTATTATTTTCAGATACAAGCTTATACACTGGGGATTATGCTGACCTATGCCGCGCTTTGCGGTTCGGTGCTCGTTTCTTACACGCGTGCCCGGGCGGAAGGGCTTGGTTTCTCGGGAAAAGCGGGCATTTTCAGCCGCATTGAACGGTCCATCGTCTTAATCCTTGGACTTGTGTTTAATCAACTTCTCATTTCCGTTGGTATAATAGCAATCCTGGCAAATGTAACCGCACTTCAGCGCATTTTCTTCGTCTGGAAGCAGTCAAAGCAAGCTTAATTCCCGGCGGTTGCAGAAAGGAATTCATATGCCTCAAGATTTTAATATCGGTCCATTAACAATTCGTTTTTATGCGATCATCATCATTACCGGTGCGATTCTTGGCTCTTGGTTAGCCGCAAGGCTTGCAAAGCGAGCGGGTCGCGATCCTGAAATCATCCTTGATATGCTTCCCTGGTTGCTGATCGGCGGCATCATTGGCGCACGCCTCTGGCACGTTTTCACCCCCTCTGCCTCTAACCAGGCTATGGGAGTCACCACCGAAAATTACCTCCGCAACCCGATCGAGATCCTCAAGATATGGAAAGGCGGGCTTGGCATTGCTGGCGGTGTAATTGGTGGAGCGCTGACTCTCATGATTTACTGCAGATCTAAAAAGCTCAATTTCCTTGAGTGGGTTGACTATATTGCCCCCGGTCTTCTCATCGGGCAGGCAGTTGGCAGGTGGGGCAACTTCGTCAACCAGGAGGTTTACGGTGGTCCTTCAAACCTCCCCTGGGCAATCACCATCGACCCACCTTACCGCATTCAGGGCTTCGAGCAGGTTGCGAAATACCACCCGCTCTTTCTCTACGAGAGCATCCTTACTTTACTTTCAGCCGGGTTGCTCTTGTTGATCAATCGGAAATGGCGCAAAAAGTTGTTTACAGGCGATTTGTTCTTTCTTTACTTGGTGCTCTACCCAACCTTCCGCTTCTTCCTTGAATTCATGCGTTTGGATCCTTCACCGGTGGCTGGCATCAACATCAATCAGACATCCATGCTGGTCGTGTTGATCATTGCTGTCGTGTTGCTGGTTTTGCGCCACACTGTCTGGGCAAAAAATCTTGAAGCGAAGGAAGAAAAGCTGGCTGCGGACCTGGCGGCTGAGATTGAGGCTGCAAAACTAACTTCCCCTGAAGCAGAGGTCGAAGTGGAAGAAATTGAACAGGATCTTGAAACTGCGTCCGGTGAAATTGAAGAAGCAGCGCCTGAACTTGATCTGTTGGGTGAAGAAAACATCCCGGAAGGTGAATCTTTACCTGAGGCTGATCTAAAACTTGAGGATGATATTTCCTCCTTCCCGAATGATTAGTTGATCTTTTGGACAAAACCATGAACGGATGAGCTCACGCTCGTCCGTTTTTTATCTATTTTGTCGTAGGGAAGGGGCTTGACCCCTT
>DIWN01000028.1:0-1765 GCA_002423495.1 Anaerolineaceae bacterium UBA6105
TCCGAAATTCTATCAGAGACCCCATCGACCCTACAAGGCACTCGACCAACCACCACCCTGTAGGGAAAAGGCCTGCCTTTTCCTCATTGGATTGCCTATACAAGATCCCGGTCGAGGCATCCCGCAAGGGGAGGCTTTGCACGGCCATCGACCCTTCAAGCTCCTGATCGGATTGCACACACGACAATCCCGGTCGAGGCGGGCCATCGACCCTACAAGGTTCTCATTGAATTAACCACACAACGATTCCGGTCGAGGCATCCCGCAAGGGGAGGCTTTGCACGGCCATCGACCCTGGAAATACTCACCACTTTGCCTACACAACGATTCCGGTCGAGGCATCCCGCAAGGGGAGGCTTTGCACGGCCATCGACCCTACAAGACCCTCATCAAATTACCGACACAACCATCACTGTCGGGGCACGGTCGAGGCATCCCGCAAGGGGAGGCTTTGCACGGCCATCAACCCTTCAAGCTCCTGATCGGATTGCACACACAATTATCACTCGAGGCATGGTCGAGGCAGGCCATCGACCCCACAAGAACCTCGCAAAACGGTTTAACAATTATTCGTCTGAATTCGTATTGGGGGGTTTAACTTCGCTTGCTTGCCCGGAGGGAATGTCTGTTCCATCCACTTCCATATCGGCAATCACCTGGGCGACACTCTCAAGCGCGACTTTTTGCTTCCGGTAGAGGTCCGCTTCTGAGACTGCCAGTTTGCGTGCAACCTCACGCACTTTTTTGCCCTGCAGGAATTTTAGTTCAAGGATGTTGTATAGCAACCAGTCACTGGTGAACTTGCGTTCTCCCTCGGGGCGAATTTTCTCAATCGCTTCTTTGATGATGCTGCGCAGCGCGTTCACCCGGTTGCCTTCATTTGCCTCGCTGGCACTCTCAACCACTTTGAAGTTCATCAGCGGGTTATTGGTCAGCTTTGGTCCACCCCAATAGTGTGTCAGGGCGTCCTTGACCCAATCGGTCATTTCACCCGGCACACTCTGGCTTTCGGCACTGTAAATGCGCTGTTGGTTGTAGCTCGCGCTGGCGCGCAAATCCTGGATGTAGTCCACCTCAAGCTGCAGGCTTGTGATCGAACGCAGCACCTGTTGTTGGTAGGCGCGGTCTTTGAGTGCGATGGTGGCGCGATCAATCAACAGGCGCACTGCCTGCAAGTCTTCTTCCTCCACCAGGCCGGGATCATATTTGAGGAAGCCGCAAACGCCGAGTAAAGTCTTATTACCATTTCCGTTGGCATGTTCCAGCCGGACCACGTTCAAGTCCCCTAATGTCTGGAAGACCATCTCGCTGCTGTCGATATCCTCAATTTCCTCCAGCATGCTTTCATCCAGGCTGAGCGATGTGAGTGTTTTTTTGTCGCCGGTCTGAATGACGCGGTCTATCTTGCCGCCTTCCAAAACAGCGATAAATCCTGCCTTCACCTGCAGCCGGTCGCAAATAGACGCGCTGACCGTTTCCAGGAACTGGTCCAGGTCTTTCCCCGTCAGCATGCGGTCCTGCAGGGATTGGATCACTTCCAAATCGGCCCGGTCTTCACCCCAGAAAAAAACCTTTTCCAGGTAAGGTGAAGCGAGTGTGATGGCATACTCAAGCAAGAGGATCACCGCCACCATCACCACCGGCACGAGGAAGAAGTTTGGAACCCCCTGCGATTCACCAAAACGCCGCACAATAGTTGTCATCGCCAGCACGATCGCCGCAACCAACGGACCCCTAAGCATCCAGCGCAGCAACCGGCTCTTGA
>DIWN01000028.1:1811-4690 GCA_002423495.1 Anaerolineaceae bacterium UBA6105
GCCAGGGTCAGATTTCCGTGGAAAAGGAAAAGGATGCTCGTGAGGGCTGGGGCTGCCGCGCCTGCCATCAGGTAAAGCAATCGGCGCTGGCTGGTGCGGATGGCACTGCGCAGCACGACCCTGAGCATGTTGTAACTGACCATCAACATCACGAGGATGTAAAAGACACCAAAGGCAAATGTGACCATGTTGCGTTCAAGGTAAGGTCCGGGAGCGCGTTTGGGAGCAAGCCCACCCACCGTGATGCCGAAAATGATCAAGACTGCCATCACTACCGAGAGCACATAAATCACCAGCACCACCATCCGGCGTCTGCCGCGGCTGGGGCGGCCTGTCAGGGTGAGCAAGGCATCGGAAAAATGCAGGTAGACAGCCGGCAGCATCACCAGCCCAACCCATTTCATCTGCAGCAGAAATTCCACGTAAGCCGGCGTATTCGAGACGCTCGCCATGGCTTCGCCGGCATAGATCAGTGTGACGCAAACCAGGAGCAGGATGTAGGTCTGAACGAGCCGATCGCGGATGTTGAAGCTGGTGGCATACATCACCAAAGCCACCGCCGTGATAGCCACGCCGGCTGCCAGGATCTGGTAGACCGTTTCAAAAATGCCAGTCAGTTCAAGCGCGAAAGGAAGGATCACAAGCCGTTAACTCCCAAGCCTCTTTTCAAAGAACAGGGCGGGATCGGAATTGGGAAAGTATTGGTCCAGGAACCCGCACTGTTCGTAACCGCATTTGAGCGCTAGGCTGATCCCCGGGAAGTTGCGCATCGGGATCTCAATCAGAACCCGGTCAAGGCGTTTCTTGGCAGCCCAGTTTTCGCAGGCGGCAAGCATCGTGGTGGCGACCCCATTCAGGCGCACTTCCGGCGTGACCACCAGGTCACAGATGCGCGCGGTCTTGGGCAGGCTCTTGGCTTCGAGCGTGACATATGCCACCAAAAGATCATCCAGCATGCCGGCATAGATCAGGTCGGCATCCGCCCATGAACGCAGCAGCGAATTCTCATCGCGCGGGTATTTGATGGTGACTTCCCGCGGCAATTTCACCCGCTGAAAGGTCAAGCCCCATCCCAGGGGATCCTGGTTGGTCTGCAGGCGGTAAGAATAGACCGAGTTGACGCGATGATCCATCGCCATCATCTTCTCCATGTGCGTGCGGGTTGCCATCAGGATTTTCAGTTTTGCCATCGTTTCCTCTTATTCATCTGCGGTTACATTTACAACGATAACACAGGTTGATGTTTCGCTGCCGTCATTATCCAGCGCCACCAGGCGCAGCATATAAGGTCCGGGAGCAAGGTCGCTGGTGTACCAGCTGCCGAGGTTCTCATCAACGCGCACGCCGCTGCCGGCGGCAATCGTCTGCCAGTTGGGCTCACCCATCGTGGAAAAATCATAGCGGTAAGAGCCCAAAGAAGGCGTATTGACCGACCCGGTGATCTCAACCACACCACTCACTTCGCCATCATGCAGCGGGCTTTCAATCTCCAGGATGTCATTGACGCACTGGGAATCAATCCCTTCAATTTGCGCCTGGGGATAAAGCGTAGGCGTCGGCGTTGCGTCTGGAGGGACTGGTCCTGGCAGTGTGGTGGTGGGAGTAGTGAGCATTTCGATCGTGGGGGTGGCGAAGGTCGCCTGCTGCGAGAGTTCACCCGCTAGGAAGGTCGCGACCACAAACTCCAGCACGGTCAGTAGTCCAACCAGGATCAGGATCGAGGCGGCGGCAGTCACTTTGCGTTGGGCAGCTTCGCGTTCCAGCCCAAAGATAGCGGTGCGCTTCTCCTCGAGCGAGATCACGATGCGCCGCAGGTACACCACGGCCACGATCCCGAGTATCAGGTAAATCGGGACCTCAAAATCCGCCAGGAATTTAATGACGTATTCCATATTGTCAGCTACAAAGCTTTAGAGGCGCCGCAAAACACCCTTGAGCAAGCTCATCAGGTTTGGGGCGATCTTGTCGCCGACCTCAAGCACCTCTTCGTGGGTGGCTTTGTTGGTGCCGTCGGGGTCGATCTTGTTCGTGATGGTGGCAACGCCCAGAATGTCCATCCCGCCGTGCTTGGCAACGATCGCTTCAGGAACAGTGGACATGCCAACCGCGTCGACGCCGACCATTTTGAGGAAGCGGCAGTCCGCGGGGGTCTCGAAGGAAGGACCGGAAAGGCAGACATAAACGCCCTTTTTGAGCTTCAGCCCGAGCTCTGCGCCGGCTTCTTCGGCGAGCTGGATCAGTTCGGGGTTATAGATGGCGCTCATATCGGGGAAACGTGGACCGAATTCGTCCAGGTTAGGTCCCCGCAGGGGATTCTCGCCAGCCATCGGCAGAAGCGCGAGGTGATCCTTGATCAACATCAGGTCGCCGGGGTGGAAATCGTCCTTCAACCCGCCGGAAGCGTTGGTGAGGATCAGGGTCTTGATGCCCAGGCGCTGCATGACGCGGATGGGGAGGCCAATCTGCGAGATATTGTGCCCTTCGTAGTAATGCGTGCGCCCCTGCAGCACGAGCACCTCTTTGCCCTCGAGCTGCCCGATGATCAGGCGGCCTTTGTGCCCGGGCACGGTGGAAACCGGCCAGTGGGGGATCTCGCGGGTGGGGATGATGGTAGGATTTTCGACAGAATCAGCCAGCTCACCCAGGCCGGAGCCAAGGATGAGGGCGATTTGGGGCTGGGCGTGGATACGCGCCCTGACGGCGTCTGTCGCCGCGTCGATTTGTGCGATGGTGATAAATTCAGCCATTATTACCTCAGTTAAATGTAGTTGAATCATTATATCATCCGCAATTGGGGTTTGAAAATACGGAGAACCTATCCCCACTACTACGTTCAAAATTTTCATAAAGCAACATGTCAAGGCTAGATAGAAATGTCC
>DIWN01000039.1 GCA_002423495.1 Anaerolineaceae bacterium UBA6105
GGCGGCGTTCCGTCTGGGGGCTGGCGCTGGTTGGCATTGCCCGTTGCGACTGCGCCTGCCGGCGCTCAAGCGCGCCCGCCACCTGGTACCAGACGTTGAGGTCCTTATCCACCAGCCAGTNNATCAGGCTGCGGACTTTTCCGTCGATCTCTTCTGCCACATCAGCCTGAACTTCTTCCTGGAACTCAGCTTTGATCTTGTCCGGCTTGGCAAGGTCAAAAATTCGGGTCAGTTTCATAGTGTTGTCCAGATATTCATCCCCGCGATTTTCGAAGCCGTTGAGGATATTTTCCACTTCTGCCAGGCGGGGCGGCAGCTCGGCCTTGAGCTCATTCCGATAGTTTTCCAGCATTCCTTCCAGGGAAGCTGAAAGGCTGACATCCTCGCTGATTTCATGTGTCTGAGCGTCGTTCTGTTTTTTTGCTTCCGTCAGCAGATGCAGGCCGACTCCCAGTGGGTTGCGCAGTTTTAGCTCCAAGCGCGAATTGTCGTCAAGGGTTTCGGTGATGTAGTGCTCGAGGGCGTTGATACCGCTGGCTGCACGCAGGTTTTCCCGTTCAGTTTCTGAGCCCGCAAGCACGGCTTTTTGTGCCACACGGGCTGACACACTGAAGATTTCAGGTTGAGAGCCAAGAATACGAGCGATATTCTCCCGCACGAAACTCTCCACTTCCTGGAGGCTCTGCGCGTCTTCGAGGATGTCGCTTTTGTTGATCACGATTACGATTTTCTTGCCCCAGGCGAGGATCTTCTCGAGAAAGATACGCTCACTCTCAGTCAGAGGGCGGTCGGCAGACGTAACAAACAACACCAGGTCTGAGCGCGGCACAAACTCGTTGGTGAGGCGTTCGTGCCGACGGTTGATGGCGTTGGTGCCGGGGGAGTCCACGATGTTCAGCTCTTTGAGCAGCGACAGGGGGTGGGTGACGATGGCGAAGCCCTCGTCCACGATCTGTTCGCTGACCGTTTCGCCAAAGCGCACCAGGGTAACGCGTGCTGTGGTGGGGGTGACGCCTTCGGTCAGTATCTTTTCGCCCAACATGGCGTTGATCAGGGCGCTTTTTCCGGCGTTGAATTCGCCAACCACCACGATCAGGAAAAGCTCGTCCAGCTGGTTGATTGCCTTCTGCAGATTTTGCAGAGATTCATCACTGAGGTTGAAGGTCCTTAAAGAAGCCAGAATCTCATTCAGGCTTTGTTTTTCGTTTTGCAGAAAAAGCAGTTGGTCATTGGTAAGGAAGGTTTGGCGCATGATATACCTCCAGGGCATCGACGGATGTGATTGATTTAATTATACCTTCGAGCGGGAAGGATGAAATTTGCCGGGATGATTAGTTGCAGTCGCCCAGGTAAATGGGGTAGACGCTGTGTTTGAGATCCCCAAGAATTGAGCACATTGTGCGGGGGTAAAGTTGGACTGTGTCGAGTTGATCCAGTGCCACCCAACGGACTTCTACCTGGCCGTTGTCGGGGTGAATGCCTTGCGCGGGTTCATAAGCTTTATTGACTTTGCACTTGAAATAAAACTCAACCTGGTGCACTTCCGGACTGACAGCCGCAAATTCGTGTTGACAGGAGCGATACTCCCGGATGAAAAGCAACTTGCGCACTTTCACACTCGTCCCGATCTCCTCCTCACATTCGCGTTTGAGAGCGTCGGCTAAAGTTTCACCCCATTTTTGACCCCCACCGGGCAGGACGGCGTAAGGTCCTTCCTGGTCTCGTTTGAGGATCACGAGCAATTTTCCACCCCGAATGATGACAGCTTTAACGGAGTTGCGGACCTTCTGCTTCTTTTTCATAAGAGTCTTTTGGATTTTACCCCAAATAGAAAATAGGATAGATCCACAGATTGACCAGATGTCACAAATGCTGATCCAGTGCGTAGGTCAGGTTCTTCTTTTGAACCTGACATCACGAATGGTAGCAATTAGAGCCCTCAACAAAGGTAGGTTTCCGATGTCAGGTTGAACTGCGCAACCTGACCTACGAAAAGAGGTTTTTAGGACGGGTTGTGTGCTAAAAATGGCTATCTCTTGCCAAAAATTGACGGGAGGTCAAGATCCTTGAGCGACTTGACATTCCGGAAAACCAAGAATACCAGCACCCCAAGCAGAGCAAACAGGATGAGCGCGTCAACTGATGTGGGGCTAAAGAGAGTGACCATGAGCATGACGTCTGCATAGCCGATCAGCAGTACGAGCGACAACATCAATATGTAATGCAGTGCCAGCAGGACGATAATCCCCCGGCTCAACGGCTTCCAGGCGAGAGCGAGCAGCAATCCAAACAGACCAAAAGCCGGCGGGGCAATCACGTATAGCAATTGCGGCAGTTCTGAACCCGCTGACATCGGCGAAGTGCTGAGCTGCTGCAAAGAGCGGACATAGATAGCCAGGATGATCAGGAAAACCAGATTCATCGCGGAAGTCCAAATGAACTGCCTGCGCTTCTTGGGGTTGTCGGGCACAGTTTCTGTCATTGGTTTTCCTTGGTGTGAAAAGGGTAATACTTCGACAACAAAATCAATTGAAAAAGACGGACTTCATTTCGCTGATGATATCTTCGCGAATGCGGAGGCACATCGCCTCGATGATGTCATTATCAGGAAAGAGCAGGTTCTTGGGGATGCGCGAGAAACCGCTGCCCCAGAAAGATGCTCCGGTGGGGATGGAGAATTTGGCAATAAGGCGGTTTTTGAAGTCAAGCTCAGATTTGTTGGCGTAGGTATCGGTGATATCAAGCGTGCCGCACAGATAGCCTTCCTGAAAGTAAGGGCGTAAAGCTTCAGGAGGGCAGATGGAGAGTAGCCGCACGATCACCAGGTCCTGCTCGCTGTTGTAGGTGATGCGGTTGGTGGTGTAGGGCAGACCAAAGACGTAGACCATGCCGCGTTCAGCCTTATTGCCCAGCTGGGCAAAGGTGGCGGCAACACGCAGGGATTGGGTCAGGTCGAGCAGGGGGGTATCGCAGACGCCATAGTGCTGCAGGATGCTCCAGGCGATGTATTGCTTGCGCCTGATGTCCGTCCGCCCATCCAATTTTTCGTTTTCAAAAGCTTCGATCAGCTTGTAAGTAGCCACATCGAGCAACTCAAAGCGGGAGCGAATTTCCTGGGCAGTCAGGATTTCTTTGCGGTAGATGTTGGGGTAGAAAGTGCTGGAGCCGGCTTTATTCTGGTAGTCCTGGTCCTGCCCGCGGTAGAAGAGCAGATAGTCTTTGTTCAGGAAAGAAAGTTGGGCGACTTTGCGGACGAGTTCGTGATAAGTTTGGACGGGAAAGGGCGTGGTCTTTCTCAGCACCTGACCTTCAACGTGCTTTTCGAGATCGGGAAAGAAAGACGGTGTAATCTCACGCATGTTAAACCATACTCTTATTTTATCCCATTTGCCGAATAATTGGGTATTGATGAATTGGTTGGGTGAATGGCGTAGCCTGCCCCGCGTAACTGTTCGCGGGGTCTACTACTCCGCCGCCTGTTATGTGCAATTGATGTTATGTTGTCATCAAGTCTTGTTCGGTTTGAAGGTTTTGCCGGAGTGAGCCCGCGCGTGGTGGTTGGGAGGAAGAGGTGTAGGGCGGTCTCATTCCGGCCTACGAAAGACTATTTCATTATGCGTGGATCAGATTCCTGGTTTTTATAGGCTAAACTTATTATAAGGAAGGTGAAAATGATCGAATCAATAAAACATCGCAGAAGCATCTGTAAGTACACATCCGATCCGATAGAGCCGGAGAAGCTGCAGAGCGTTCTCGAGGCTGCCAGGCTGGCACCTTCAGGCAACAATAAGCAGCCCTGGATGTTCATCGTGGTTCAAAGTGAACAACAGCGCCGGGCAGTGATGGAAGTCTCTAACCATCAAACCTGGATGATGTCAGCGCCGGTTTTCATCGTGGCAGTGGCGGATATGGCTGCCCGCTCGGAGGCCGATCTGGCCATTTTTCTTGATGAA
The DNA here is from genome assembly GCA_002423495.1 of Anaerolineaceae bacterium UBA6105. Taxonomy (GTDB): domain Bacteria; phylum Chloroflexota; class Anaerolineae; order Anaerolineales; family Anaerolineaceae; genus Mesolinea. The sequence continues at coordinate 3,954 of DIWN01000039.1, forward strand.
AACAGTCGACACTGGGAACTCAAGCGTGCCATTCGCGACACCGCCATCGCCACTGAAAATATGCTGCTTGAAGCGGACGCGCAGGGTTTGGGCACGTGCTGGGTTGGCTTCTTCGTCCAGTCAGAAATACGCCCGGTTCTGGGCATTCCCAACAATAAATTTGTGCTGGGAGTCATCCCGATTGGCTATCCAGCCGAGCAGCCTCCAGCCCGCCCGCGCAAACCGCTCAGCGAGATCGTTCGCTACGAGAAGTGGTAGATCCTGCTATTTGTTTACCCATTACCGTTGTTGAGATCACCGGTAGGGGAGAAGCATTCTGTATGTGGACGGCTTGGAAGCCGGCACAATCCAGGAAAAAAATTCCCCAGCATCTCGTAGGGCGAGCTTGAGGGCACTATGAGTTTTGTGATGGACGAACGTGTTGTGCCCTCAATCCGCCGTCAATAGAGTTTCGATTAGCAACGGCCATTTATCGCAAGGCCATAGTTCGCTGATGGCGGATTGGAAGCACACCAAGGTCCCTGCATAATGATTTATCTTGTGCTTCCAATCTCGCCCTACGGTCAAGACACCTAACCTAAATTTGAGATCACCGCTAGGGGAGAAGTGTTCTACATGGATGGCTCGGAAATAGCATTGCATTTATAGAGAAATGCTTCGCCCCTACGTCTGAATTCCATAGGTCCAGACCATTGGACGCAAACCGGTTTTTCTGCATGATGAGTTGTGTAGTGCTTCCAATATCCTAATTCGCTGGTACAGGTTGCTTCACTCGCGATGACGGCGAAGATGGAGTCGTACGGAGGGGACTTGCTCCCTCCGCAATATTGTGTAGATGGTGGAATTCAGCGGCTGGACTTAAGTCCAGCCCTACCTACATGGTTTGGCAGATCGCCGCGCTTCGCTCGCGATGACGAGATTGATCGCCCTACAGATGCTTCCTAAGAATCAAGATCGGCGTAAACTAGGCCAAGCTGCTCAGGCAGAACGCGTAAACCAGAGAAAGTCTCAAAGCTCAGGTCCCGGAAAGTGTTTCCGGTGTTCTGGTTGTACAGGCCGAGCAGCGCTGTATAACTCAGGTTGATGCGCTGTTCCCAGCCCAACCCAAGCAGGGCGGCAGTGGAACGGACGTGCTCCGGGCTGTTCCCCTCAAGCTCAATGAAGTTGCCGTAGGGCATTTCGTCAACCGAAGCTACCAGATCGTTCAACTTAAAATTCTGACGATATTTCTCATAGGTCATAAAAACCTGGAAACCCAGCGCTTCGAGCAGCGCGCGGGTGGTCTGAAAATCACTGACCACCACCTCCAGTTCGGTACGTGAAATAACTCCATCCACAATCTCGCCAGGGCTTTTGAAGGTCAGGATTGCCTGGTCGTCCAGCCTGAGGCGCAGCACCTGGGCACGTTGGCTTAATTTTCTGTCTCTTGTGTCGAAACGAAGATTCACTTCCAGCATCCTGGGGCGGAGCTCAACAGCGTCAAGTCTCTGGAGCTTCTCCAGCAGGGCAGGCAGGTTGAAAATGAAAAACTTAGCCTCAATCTCCTGGTTATTCGCGTTCATTTAATCTCCGTTTCATTTGCAGTTCGCTAATTGCAGCCAGCAAGAGCCAGGCAGTATGCATTCCCGCAACCCAAATGGTGTTGGTGTCGCGTTGGACAGGTGCCCACAGAAAGAGCCGTTCAAGCCAGTAGGCGATGATATTCAGAGCCACACCTGCCCAGGGCAGCCAGACCCGTGGAGCCGTTTTTCGCTTCAGCAAAAGCCAGATGCCTGCGTTGAACAGCCCCATCAAGCCGCCTGCAGCCATCAAATAGACTGGCAGCCAGGTTCTCCCGCTGAAGCTGAGGATATCCGGCTGCTGCATAATAGCGCCATAGAGCCGTAAAAAGCCTGTCAGACCAGCCATGAGAAAACTGAAGCGCAGTAAGCGGGCGAAGAAACTGGGTCTGGGGGATGTCATTCATCATCTCCGCTTAAATCAGTCAGCACACCTAATTCCCACAAGGCGGCTCTCACCCTCGAAGCACACCCCGGCTTCACCAGTACGGCGGTTGGTCCCAACACTTCCCCAAGGCAACTTGCAACTTTCGACTCGCGCAGCTTTTCAAGTAGCTCAGGTTTTGCCAGGCGCAGCACCAGCAGTGGTTCAATACGGGCTTCCAATCCATGGCTCTCCCAGCGTGTGAGGGCTTTTTGCAGCGCGGGCGGAATGCCGGGTTTGCCGTATTTGCGCAACAAAGCGCGCAGATGCTTAAGCTCCAGACCCTGTTCCGCGGCAGCCTGCAGTGAGGCTGGTGTGAGCTGAAAAACGAAACGGTCCGGGCGGAGCACAATCCATTCCGCAAAGCGCGAAAGCTGGTAGCGCGCAAATCGCGGCACCAGGGGCGTCATGTCGAGCTTGCCATCCCTGCCAACCATAACGGGCTGGTTTTCTTCTGGCAGCTCCAGCTTTCCCTCCGGGTGGAGGGATGCGGAAAACCAGGGCGTGATTTGAAACACCTGGCTTTCAGGCTGGTCTTTTAGCTGACCGGTCTGCACCATCCCCATATCAAACAGTAATTCCGAAATGAGAAAACGAATATACTGCCCCTCCACGTCCTGCCAGTGTTCAAATCCATGCAGTAAGCGGGCATCTGGGCCAGTGCTGCTGATGATCCAGGTGTTGTACTCTGCCCCGCTGCGCAAAAAGTCCGGCTGCTGTTGATAGATATCATCCACCAGATCCTGGGTTTTGAACCAGGTGCCGTTTGGAAGCGCGGAGATCCTTTCGAGAATTATCCGGCGAGGGGAGGTCGCGGAATGCCGCCAGGTGCCCTCGCAGCGCAACCGGGGCAACAGGCGCAATTCATCAAAATCCGGGGATTGCGACCAGCTCTGCGTCAGCCATCTAAGAGCTTCGGCGCGCGGCTTTTCGAGAAACACACGCGCGTTCTCGTTGGGTTGACCGGTTTCGTCAAGTAAGTTGAGGGCTTTCGTTAAGGTCAGTAAAAGTTGCCAATAGTCGGACACTTTTTCGCTTAAGCGCGGCAACTGCTCCATAAGTTCCATGCGCAAGGCGGCGAATAGGGTGCAAATATCATCCAGCACCTGGTCGCCTTGAGGTGGGAGGGCGGTCACTTTGGCACCAGACCAGGCTGGCAGCTGACGCAAGGAGCCGTCATCGAGTTTGGCCTGACTGGGCTCAGGCAGCCAGAGGAGAAACTCATCAGGAAGGAAGGCAAACTCGCTCAGTTCCTGGTTCTCACGCAAAGCTGCTCTTCCAACAAGCCCCATATACCAGAGTTTCTCGGTGGTGTTTTGCGGGAAGCGATGGGGTTTCTCGCGTTTTCGGCGGGCTGGACCCATCGGGTGGAGATCGCCATAGGCATGCTCAAAAGCCTGCCAGGGCATCTTGCCGTCAAGCCCGCCTAAATCCATGATTGCAGAAGTAACTGAAGGGTGCAGTGAGGCGAATATCTCCTCAAACAGTTGCCTGGAGCCCATCGCTTTGGCAAGTTCAACCAGGGCGGTACGGCGTTCAGCCGCCTGGAGCTCAATCCCCCAGAGCTCGGCAATATCGCGCAGAAAAGCAAGGTCGTAGCTTGCTAACAGAGTTTTAAGATCCGGCATGGTGTTGAAAAGTATACATCAATCGCCCCCTCTCTTGCGATGCGGTCTACTCGATTTTGATACTTCTTACACTTTCGATCGCGGAGATGATTTCCATCATGTCCTCAAGCTTTTCACTGCGGTTGAAGCGTGCCACGATTTCGATCCGCAAGTGTTTGTTCTTGATACTCTTCTGCACATTAAAAGCCATAACAGCGTCTGCCATTTTTGAAATGGTTTTTCGCACCTCGCGGATGATTCCTTCACGGTCGCGAACTTCTATCACCACGGTACGAATGACGTTTATGCGCACAAACTTCTTTTCAAAACGTTCCACGAGCGTCAGGACGATCAGCATGATAACAACCGCGAAAAGCGCAACCAGGTAATAGCCGTAACCAATTGCCATACCAACCATGGCAGTGGTCCAGAGGGTGGAGGCGGTTGTGAGACCTTTGACATTGAAGCCAAAGCGTAAAATGGCGCCAGCGCCAAGGAAGCCAATGCCTGAAACGACCTGTGCAGCCAGGCGGGCGGGATCAGCATCGTGGCTTTGGAATGCAATGGCCATGTTGATAGACAGGATCATCACCAGGGCAGCACCCAGTGAAACGATCATGTGTGTGCGTAAACCAGCCGGTTGGCTGTCGCGTTCGCGTTCAAAGCCGATTGCGCCACCAGCAACCAGTGCGGCTGTCAGGCGTAAGAAAATTTCGTGTAGTGGAATTTCTGTAATCATGAGTTCACCTTTACTGGATTGGCTTATTTTACTATTAATGTTAATAAACGATTAAAAACCGGCAGACTCTGTAGAAGGTCACCCTTAAAACACCTCTGAGGCGCTTTATTCCTGGATGAGTTGCCTCAGACAGGCGGTTGATCGTTGAGTTTTCTGGTCGCGGTCAGCCCCATCACCAACAGGACTATGAAAACCAGGTGGACTGCAGTGCCAATGATATCCATGGCGAGAAGTGAAAATACCATATCCGCAAAGTAAAAAATGATGCCAAGGATGTAAATTGGAATGTTCCTGCGCCTGGAAAAGATGCCAAAAAGCACAAAAATGGTTGCCAGCACGATGATGATTACCCAAATCAAGCCGGGGTTGGACCCTTCCAGCAGGCGGTCGATATATTGGGGAGTTCCCAAACCAAAGACGAAGCGGCGGGTTGTGCTGAGCTTATCCATCACCTGGTTGAAGATTGAGAAAAAGGCAATCCAGAAAAAGTAATTGGAGCCATTCCTTGCGTTTTGTTCGAGTTGAGTGCGTTTTTGAAGCTCGGGGTTTTGATTTTGGGGCGTTTGAATGCCGGGGTCAGGGTTGGTCATAGTGCCTCCAGGAGCGTAATCTTATTTATTATAGCGGTTCCCCTCAGCAGGTGTCAGATGGCGCATTGCCTCAAAATTAATGTAACTTTACAAAAGAACGGTGGCTCATAAAGAATGTTACTCTAATGCGGAAAATGA
>DIWN01000001.1 GCA_002423495.1 Anaerolineaceae bacterium UBA6105
TGCGGAGGTTCTGATGACCAAATTCACCCAAGTAATCAAACGAGATGGCAGTGTGGTGCCCTTTACCCCGGAGAGGATTGCAAACGCGATTTACCGAGCTGCAGTCGCCGTGGGAGGGCGCGACCGTTCCGCTTCTGAAGCATTGGCTGACCAGGTGGTGAGTCAACTGGAGCAGAGCACGCCTGAAGGCGAGATGCCAAACATTGAACAAATCCAGGATATGGTCGAGAAGGTGTTGATCGAAAATGGACGCGCTAAAGTCGCCAAGGCATACATTCTTTACCGGGAAGAACGTGCCCGCCAACGCGAAAAACGCACCGATCGCGACCGCATGCCTTCGGGCAATATCCCCTGGCCCAAGCTCTGGCAAACGCTGGACTGGGCTTGCTCCCATAACGTTCACACGACTGCTCTGCTGAATAAAGCCATCCGAAAAGAGCGTCTGCACGAGATCGTGACCGCTGCTGAAGCCGCCTATCATGAAGATGTGGAAAATGCCGCCAATATGATCCTTGACCGGCGCGATGAAGTGCGCATGGTATTCGTGGCAGGTCCATCCTCAAGTGGGAAGACGACAACCACGATCAAAATCGGGGAGCACCTGGCTGAGTTTGGGTTTAAGTTGATCACCCTGAACATCGATCATTACTTTTATGATCTCGATATGCATCCGAAAGACGAATTCGGCGATTACGACTTTGAGACCCCACAGGCGCTCAACATGAAGCTCATCAATCAGAATTTGACCGATCTGTTCGAGGGGCGTGAGATCCGCATCCCCTTTTATGATTTCAAAACTGGCAGGAGTGTTCCTGATCACACCCCAATGAAACTTGGCAAACAGGAAATTGTTCTGATTGACAGCCTGCACGGGTTGTATCCCGAGATGACCGAAGACGTGCCGAATGAGTGGAAGTTCAAGCTCTACATTGAGCCGTTGCTGCAGCTGAAAGACAGCCAGGGGCACTACGCCCGCTGGACGGACGTGCGGCTGATGCGCCGCATGTTGCGCGATGCTTCCCATCGGGCTTATGACCCCACCCAGACGCTGCTACACTGGCACTACGTGCGTTCCAGCGAACTGCGCCACATCATCCCATATATCAACACCACGGATACGATCGTCAACAGTGCCATGCCTTATGAGCTTCCGCTCTACAAGGCAAAGTTGGGCGCTTCTTTTGCTCGTTGGGCGGAAGAATTCAAAGGCGATCCTCTGCGCCAGGATGCCTGGGAGCGTGCCGAAAGGGTGAATAGCTTATTCCAGGAGATGGATGCGTTTGAAGATGACAGCATCGTGCCTGAGAATTCCGTGATCCGTGAGTTTATCGGCGGAGGGGTTTATAAGTACTAGGCAGATGGCGTAAAGTTGCCGAAATCTTTGCCTGAAAGAACTACCAGCAGGGGCCTGAAAACTCTTCCACACCCGGTGGAATAGTGTCCACTGAGTAAAACCAACCACAGGCGTCATAGCATGTTGCTCCGACATAGCAGCCCTGGCTGTCTTTGCGATACTCAAATTCGCAGCTCAATGATTCCCCCTCCAAAGGACAAGTGTAATTGCGCCAGACGACATCTGCCGCTGTGAACCAGGCTCGTGGCCAAATCAGGCGCGCCGTCAACTCCGGGGTTGGGGTGGCGGTTTCGGTGGGAGTCTGGCTGGGAGTGGGGGTTTCAGTAGGTGTTTGCGTTGGCGTGAGCGTAGGGGTCTGCGTTGGTGTGTTGGTAGCAGTAGCAGTTGGCACTTCAGTTGGGGTGGGGGTAGCCGTTGGCTCAGGTGTCGGCTTTGCGCCGCAACCGGCAAGCAGGAAGAGTATCAAAAGGCACAAAAAGATCTGTCTTTTCATCAATAGCATGGTCCACTGAAGGTGTAGCTGCCTGTGCCGTATTTAATCGTGTCGACACCGTAGTATTTGCCGCAAGCGTCATAGCAGGTCATACCCACCAGGCACTGCCCGCTGTAATTTCGGTATTCGATTTCACAGGTGACGTTTGTGCCGCGCTCAGGGCACCAGGTATCTCCACCCCACCACACATCCCATTGGGTGAAGGTAGCCCGCGGCCAGATCATGTAAGGGTTTGGCTGCCAGGTGGGGGTCTGGGTGGCGGTTGGCGTGGCGGTTTCAGTTGGGGTCGGCGTTTCAGTAGGCGATGGTGTGGGGGTTGGTGTCTCGGTTGGTGTTGAGGTGGGTGTATCAGTGGGGGTCGGCGTGATGGTGGGGGTGTCTGTCACGCTGGCAGTCTCAGTTGCGGCGAAGTCCACCCGCGAGCCGCAGGCACTCGACACCAGGGCAAACAGGATAGCCAGAATGATGAACTGTTTTTTCATAGTTTTTGTTACTCAATCACACGGAGTCGTGTAACCCTGGAATTCATTATACACTTCAGGCAGATTGTCCTTCGAGTAATAAAGTCCGCAGGCATCATAGCAGGTGTGGGCGTAGTAACAAATTCCATCGTAAAGACGATATTCCGAAACGCACTGGACGTTCTGACCGCGTTCAGGGCAGTCGTACTGATGATGATAGATGGTATCGTCCACCAGGTCGGCGTCGTAGCGGGCTTCAAAAACCTGCACGGTGCGTGCGCGATCCGTGAAGAAGCGAAAATCCATCATCGTGCGCCCTTCAATTGTGCCATCGTAGACGCAAATCATCTGAACCGGGAATTTGGGATCAGGCTGGCACTCAAGTTCGAATTCATCCGCGCTGGCATACAGTTTATCTTCTATACCGGCGTTGAGGAAGTAAAAGAAAGTCTTGTCATTCGCGTACCATGTGCGAAATAAACGAAAGAGATCTCTGAAGCCGGTAAAGGGCAACAGTGTTTCTGTGGGAGTAGGCGCGGTGGTTGCGGTTGCTGTGGGGCTGGGTGTTTCCGTCGGCTCTTTGGTTGCTGTTGCCGTCGGCGAAAGCGTTGCGGTGGGAACCAGGGTTGGCTCAATGGCAGGGCTGACTGCCACATCGCTTTTGCAGGCGCCCAAAACCAGCAGGCAAGCCAGTGAGCTCAATAAAAAAGAAAATCCACGTCTTTTCATGATGATAAGCTCTTGTTATGGGCAGGGTAGCGAGTAGCCCTCAAAGTTCCCGTCGTAGGGTATATTGTCAAAAGTGTAAACCACCTCACCATTTTCTCCATAACAAGTGATGGCTGAATAACATTTGCCATCATAGATACGGTACTCCTTCTCACAGTTATCATAATCCATATAATTGGTGTTGAGACTGGTGGTGAATATGTTTTCAAAGAAAGCATAGCGCCGTTCAGGGTCTGAATAGAAGGTCACCTTGTAATCGACCTTGCCTTTAAAAAGCGTGTCGCTATAACAGCGGATATCGTCTGGATATTGCTCGTCCGGCAGGCAGATAAGCGCGTATTGGTTCCCTTCCAGGTCGTCGACAGTTGCGTAGATGGTCTGATCTACCTGAGCGTTCATAAAGTAAAAATACGTTTTTTCGTTTTTGGTCCAGGCCTGGTAAAACTTGAAACGCGCGCCAAAACCCGGAAAAGGCGTGACGGTGAAGGTGGGTGTCTGTGTCAGAGTGGGAAGGTTTGTGGCAGTTGCTGTCGGAGCCAGGGTGAGCTTGGCAGTTGGGATTGGGGTGTCAGTGGGCAGGGGAAGCGTCCGGGATGGTGCCTGGGTTGGAGCTTGGGTCGCCGGTTTGGAGCAGGCGCTTACAGCCAGGATTAAGATGACAGCAAACAATAATTGGGTTTTCTTATGCATAGTTACTCCAGAAAGCTGTGCCCAATTTTACCATCAGCCGCTGAACCTGGTGGGAGCAGGCTGGTTTCTGCGGAGTTGGTTGACGGAAACCCTGACCTTCCTTACAATTAGCCTCACAAACAGGGAAAGGATGACCCATATGAAAGTACTCACCCATAAACAGGAGCTTTGTACGGGTTGCCGGGAGTGTGAACTGGCTTGCTCCCGAACTTACTTTAAAACTGACGATCCCAACTACTCGGCCATTCGCATACTCGAAAACAACAGAACTTACCATGCAAACATGTGTACCCAGTGTGGCGAATGCATTGACATGTGCACCGCCAATGCCATATATCGCGACCGAAACGGCGTCGTGCGTATTGATAAGAAGAAGTGTGTTGGCTGCCTGGGTTGTGTCGGCTTCTGCACGGAGCTGGTCATGTTTTACGCGGATGATCTTGAAGTGCCCTTTAAGTGTATCGCCTGCAATGTTTGCACAAAGGCATGCCCGGAAGGCGCGCTCGAAGTTCTGGTAAGCCAAGTAAAGGAGAACTAATGGGAACCATCCTCAAGGATTACAGCTATACCCCCGCAAAGATAAAACGTGGATACTCAGGTAAATCGCTTTATATTAACGTGTCTGATCTGCGCATTGAGCAAAAAGAGATCACAGATTTCATGAAAGAGAAGTTCACCGGCGGCAAGGGTTTTGACCTTTGGTACCTGTGGCATGCGGTCACTCCGGAAACCCGCTGGGACTCGCCTGAGAACGAAATTGTGATGAGCGTTGGTCCCATAGGCGGGATTACCCAGTATTCAGGCACGGGAAAGACTCTGCTTTGCTCGATTTCACCCCTCACCGATATACCCATTGACAGCAATGTTGGCGGTTATTTTGGACCCCTGCTTAAATTTTCCGGTTGGGATGCTTTTGAACTGCAGGGTAAGTCTGAAAAAGAAATCCTGATTTTCATTGACGGCAACAACGGCCGCATCCAGATCGAGGAAGCCGATGAGTATCCGGAAGACACTCACTTGCTGGCAGAAGAGCTCACCAAAAAGTATGCTAAGAATGAAGATGACATGGTCAACGTATCTGTGGTCTGCAGCGGCAGCAGCGCCAAACATACCTACATGGGCATGCTCAATTTCTCCTTCTATGACCCACGCCGCAAGGTGTGTCGCTTCAAACAGGCTGCCCGGGGCGGACTCGGTACGATCATGCACGACAAGAAGATCAAAGCGCTGGTAGTGAAATACAAAGGGGTCAAGCCCAATTTGAATGATGTCGCTGACATTTCCACCATCAATAAGGTGGGCGTGAAGTACCACAAAGAAATGCACGACCTGGATCAGAAGCAGAACAAAATGCGCCAGATCGGCACAGCAAACACCGTCATGATTATGAGCCAGTATGACCTGCTTCCCACCCGCAACTTCCAAACTGGCGGAGATCCGGAAGCTATAAAAATTTCCCCCGAGGTGTTCATCAACGAATGGCTGACTCAAGGCATTCATGATGGCTGTTGGTATGGCTGCA
>DIWN01000024.1 GCA_002423495.1 Anaerolineaceae bacterium UBA6105
CAATACCCAGGCGAATGCCGCGCAAACCCATCATGGGGTTGCTTTCGTGCAGTCCCATGACAACGTCGAGCAAGTGCTGTTTTTCCGCGAGGCCTTCAGTGATACCCTTGGCTTTCAGGGTCGCAACCTCTGTCAGCAGATCTTCCATACTGGGGAGGAACTCGTGCAATGGAGGATCGATCAGGCGGATGATAACCGGCAAACCGGTCATTGCCTCAAAGAGCCCATAGAAGTCACTGCGCTGCAGCGGCAGGATCTTCTTGAGCGCGCCAAAGTAAGCTTTGGATTCAGCTGAATTCTCGATCTTATCCTTCTGCGCGTCGATTTCAGCCTTGAGAGCTGCCTTATCTTTCTCATTCAAACTGCGGCCTTCAAGGCGACCAGCAGCATAAGCTTTTTCAAGCTGTTCGAGGCTGTTCAGCATGCGTTGGGTAACTTCGGAGTTCATGATCATCTTCTGAACGTCTGGCAGACGCTCGGTTTCAAAGAACATGTGCTCAGTGCGGCAAAGCCCGATACCCTTGGCACCGTAGGTGCGAGCACGCTGGGCATCTTTAGGATAGTCCGCATTTGCCCAAACCTGCAGGCGGGAAACGTCATCCGCCCAACCCAGGAGCGTCATGAGTTCTTTCTGTTCTGAGAGATCAGGGGTGGTGAGACCAAGCTGACCAACGAAGACCTCGCCAGTGGTTCCGTCGAGAGAAATCCATTCACCTTCTTTGACGGTAATACCACGGCAGGTCATCTGGCGCTTATTCATATCGATAGCGATATCAGCAGCACCAACTATGCAGGGAACACCAAATTGACGGGCAACCACTGCGGCATGCGAGGTAGCGCCACCTTCACTGGTGAGGATACCTTTGGCTGCCAGCATACCATGCACATCATCTGGCTTGGTGAAAGGGCGAACCATGATGACATCCTGCTTCTCAACATTGTGCATTTTTTCGACAAGGTCCGCATCGAAATAGATTCGACCAACAGCCGCACCCGGAGATGCATTCACACCTTTGGCGTAGAAGCGTCCTTCAGAACGTGCTTTTTCCATGTCTGTGTGCGAGAACTGGGGATGCAGCATTTGATCGATCTGTTCGGGGGTTACGCGGTTGAGGGCGGCTTTCTTGTCGATCAGACCCTCCTGCACCATATCGTGAGCGACCTTGATGGCGGCTTTCGCAGAGCGTTTGCCGTTTCGGGTCTGGAGCATCCAGAGCTTGCCGTGTTCGATCGTAAACTCGACATCCTGCATGTCCTTGTAATGCTGCTCAAGGCGTTCAGTGATATCTGCAAACTGTGCATAAACTTCAGGTAATTCGTCTTTCATACCCAAAATCTTGGAGGTATTGCGAATGCCAGCGACGACATCTTCGCCCTGGGCGTTCATCAGGTACTCACCAAACATGATATTTTCGCCAGTCTGGGGATCGCGGGTGAAGGCTACACCAGTTCCGGAGTCAGAGCCCATGTTCCCAAAGACCATGGTCTGGATGCTAACGGCAGTACCGAGATCATCGGGAATACTCTCGCGACGACGGTAGTCGATGGCGCGTTTTGAGTTCCAGGAGTCAAACACTGCCTTAGAAGCCAGTTCGAGCTGTTTGTAAGGATCCTGCGGGAATTCAAAGCCCATTTGTTCGTGAACAACTTTCTTGTAGGCTTCTGTGATTGCTGCCCAATCAGCAGCGGTCATTTCGGTGTCGCTCTTATAGCCTTTTTGCTCTTTGAGGGTTTTCAGTGGTTTTTCAAAATGTTCGTCATCGATGCCCATCACGACAGTACCAAGCATGTGGACAAGCCGGCGATAGGAATCGTTCACGAAACGTTCGTCACCACTTTTGACCACCAACCCTTTTGCAACTTCGTCGTTAAGACCAATGTTGAGGACAGTGTCCATCATGCCAGGCATCGAAAATTTTGCGCCTGAACGGCAAGACACCAGCAAAGGATTTTCGGGGTCACCGAATTTCTTACCAGCTCGTTCCTCAACAGTTTTGAGGGCTACGAGAACCTGATCCCACATCCCTTCCGGGAACTCGCGGGTAACCTGAAAAGCGTTGCAAGCTTCGGTTGTGATGGTCAGCCCGGGGGGCACTGGCACACCGGCGCGCGTCATATCACCAAGGTTGGCACCTTTGCCGCCAAGTAAGCCGCGAACGCCATCCCAGTCACCGGCATAAGCTTCAGCCTGATCAACTTCATTGAATAAATAAACCCATTTTTTGGACATAGATCCTCCTAATTGATCTTATTTGTTTTGTACATCCACAATCTAAAATTTTACCATACTCATTTTGGTGGTTACGGCACTGAACCAATTGTACAATCCATTTCTATGGAATTCAGCACAAATGATATGTTATTTTTCAAGCGAAAAACGATCAATCCTGATCCAGAACAGGCTCCCAGCCAATATCAAAAAGGTTATGGGAGATTTTCGCTTGATCAAATTGCGTCCGGGCTGGCTTTTCCTCGGCTGGGTGACCGACAAAAATAACATTCAGGGGGAACACCAGCTTTGGAAGGTTGAGAACGCTGCTAACACCGTTTTCGAGCGTTTTGATGGGATGCACCCCACACCAAACTGCTCCCAGCCCAAGCGCATTTGCAGCAAGGAGCAAGTTTTCTGTAGCTGCACTACAGTCTTGCACCCAAAACCGCTCCAATACAGCTCTTTTGATCGGTTGCATGTCACCGCAGATGCTTATTGCCAAAGGCGCATCCATTTTTCCGAAGGGCAGGGTTTTTCGAAGCTCTGCCAGCTTATCATGGTCATCGATCACTACAAAATGCCAGGGTTTCGTGTTCATGGCAGTAGGCGCAGCCATGGCTGCTTCAAGCAGTAACTTAATCTGGTTTTCACTAACTTTTTCTTCAGTAAAGCAGCGGATGCTGCGCCGGCTAAAGATAAAATCCAAATCTGTCATGGCACCTCACATACTCACTAACAAAGCGCCAAGCGTGTATGGCACCTCAATCATCGGCAAGTGACCGACTTCAGGCAGACATACCGCCCGACCTTGCTGAGCATTTTCTGCAACCTCCAGGGCAATTTCCTTTGGCAAGATGCGATCTTTGCCGCCTGCAATTGCTAAGACCGGACAGGTTAATGACCTCAAAACGTGCAGACGATTGGGACGTTTGGCCATGGCTGTCTGAACATTCGCAAAACCTTCCGCTGAAGAATTCGAAACCACGTCACACATGTGCTCATCTGGCTGAGCTAATTCGCCTTCAGGCATCATACGCTCGATCAAATTGTCACTCATGCTCTTTATGCCTTCGAGACGCGCCTGCCTGGCCTGCTCAAAGCGGCTTTCAAGTTTATCAGGGCTGTCCGCGCGAGCATGGCTGGTCACTGTCACCAACCCAGTCAGACGCTCAGGATGCGCTTCCGCCAGCGCTAATGCAATGTATCCACCCAGAGAGTGACCCGCCAGCGTAAATTGCTGGTGACCAAGATGGTCAGCCAATTGGACTACATCATTAGCGATTTGCTCCAGGCTTGCGTCCGAGTTTCCAAGCGGGGTGCAGCCGTGCCCTCTCAGATCGGGAATGATGAACTGAGCCTGGTCTGCGTAGGTATCTGTCATCTCCAGCCAAATGCTGTGATCTAATGCTAAACCGTGAAGGAGATAGACAGGTCGCCCACTCCCGCGAACCTCGTAAAACATATCGATATCATTCAGATGCGCAATCATGTTAAACCTTCCTTCTTATTTCGTTTCGGGCAAATGCAATTGCTTCAGCCGCAGTGTTAATGTTGCCTAAAACCTGCTGCTCGCGGATCGCCTCAAGCAGATTACCAACTTGGGATCCGGGTCCAATCGAAAGCTCGCGCTGCAATTGATTTCCATCAACAAGTCGCGGCGGGTTGACTATCTGAGACTGTTCCTCAAACCAGGTGTAAAAGACTTCTCGTAAAATTTCAGGGCTAAATTGAAATCTCTGGCCATGCGTTTGAATCTCAACCATGGCAAGCAGGGCACTATCCAGCCCGTAAGCGCCAAAATCACGGAAAAATCGATAGTAATCCAGCTTTCCCGGCCTGGATGCGGAAAGAGCCGCAAGCTTCAAAAAACCATCAGAAACAGCTTGAAAATATACCTTTTCTTTTTGCCCTGTCAAAAATGCCTGGGCCACCTGTTCCGAAAACATTCCCGGGGCAAGCTCAACCGCACCTTTCTTATCTTCGCCAAACAAAGGATGGATGTGGAGAAGCAGTGAGCAAAGCAAAAGGAGATATCGGCGCTTTCGCCCTCCCTGCAGCGGTTCCTCCAGCATGGCTTGGTAGGCTATCAAGTGCTTTTCTTCGGGAACAAGTGTGAGAAGGGACTTGCCCTTTTCTTCGAGAGCAAGCAAGGTATCTTTCAATCCTGTCAGGGGTGCAAACAACTTGTTGCTCTGCCTCTGCAATTGAGGCTCGACGGGGTCCACCCCGAAAACAAGCAAACGCAACTGGTCTAAAATCCCAAACTCACTCAATAGCGTGAGAGTCGCTTCAAAATTGGAAACCGCAAGGCATTTGAACAACTCATCGCGAATGCGCTCTCCCGAAACAAGGCCTAACTTCTTTATGGCTACGCGCATCGCTTCGGTTATTTCTAATCCATACCGCAGATTGTAACTGCTTATCAGGCGTACTCCCCGCAGAACTCGCAGCGGATCGGAAGTCAGCGAATCCGGACCGCAAAGTCGCAGTTGCCCGTCTTTCAGGTCACTTTCGCCACCCAGGGGATCAATCAACTGCTCCGACGTATCCAGATCAAGCGCCATAGCGTTGATGGTGAAATCACGCTGCCTTAGATCTTCTTCAAGGTTCTCTCCAATAAAAGAGGTGAAATCAAGGATCTGCTCGTCTTGTTCGCCTTGCCGCAGGATCACCCGCGCCGAATTGCGCACATCGTCGAGGGTATACATTGCCCCCTTCAAGCGCCGGCTTACAGCCTTTGCCAACTGAATCGAGCCGTGAGCCTGAACAAAATCAAGATCCTTCGCTGATCGCCCAAGCAGCAAATCACGGATTGCCCCGCCGACCAGGTAGACACGCGTATCAGAAGCAGACTCCCGGATCAATTCCAGGAGCTGCAGCAAATCCCTATCCAACCGGAGGTTCATACTTATCCAAATCAACTGTTGCTATAAATGGAAGGTTGCGGAAGTATTCATCCATATCAAGTCCATAGCCAAAGACAAACTCGTTTGGAATTTTGAAACCGCAATAACGGATAGGCACTTCCACCTCCCTGCGTTCGTATTTGTCAAGCAAAGTACAGACAAAAACCGAAGCCGGGTCACGGGTTTTCAGCAGGTCAATGACTGAAGAAAGGGTGTGACCACTGTCGATAATATCCTCAACGATGATGACATGCCTGCCGAAGATGGTCGTGCTCAGGTCCAGCGTGATGCGTACATCCCCCTGCGAGGAGCGCGCGCCGCTTCCGTATGAAGAAACTGCCATGAATTCAATCGCCAGAGGCACTTCAATATGGCGAATCAGATCAGTAAGGAACATCACCCCACCGCGCAGGATGCAGATCACCAGTAGTTCCTTACCAGCATAGTCGCGGTTAATTTCTGCTGCCAGCTCACGGACACGCGCCTGGAGTTGGTCTTCTGGAATGAGAATCTTGTCTAAGTATTCCTGATATGGCTGAGGCATATGCACCTACTCTTTCGGGACACAGTGACAGTGGCGGCAGCGGGCTTCATACATCTCGGCGGCTCCCACAACCACAATCGGTTCATCATAACGCGCTGGCTCCCCCCCCACCAGGCGCTGCGTACGGGTGGCAGGTTCGCCACAAACCACGCAAATAGCCGTCAATTTATCGACTTTATCCGCTTTGGCAGTGATCAATGGCATGCAGCCAAAAGGCTCACCACGGAAATCTGTATCCAGACCCGTCACAATCACTCTCAATCCATTGTCAGCCAACTGGTTCACCACATCGATGATGCCATCATCGAAAAATTGGGCTTCATCCACTCCAACCACAGTCGCTAATGGATCGAGTTTTTCAATCAATTCAGCAGAACTACTGACAGGAACAGCCTCATAATCCATACCCGAATGTGACTTCACTTTGAAATAAGCATAGCGATCGTCGATTACAGGCTTAAAAACCTGCACTTTTTGCCTGGCGATGGTCGCGCGCCTGAGGCGGCGAATGAGCTCCTCGGTTTTCCCACAGAACATCGATCCAGTGATGACTTCAAGGATTCCTGTTGGTTGTGACATAAAGCCTCCTAATAGTGAATATATTGAAAAGTATAAAGCTTTAATGGTTGACTGGCAACGAAGACAATAAAAAAGGCAGGTTTTGCAACCTGCCTGATTTGTTCTTGTAAAAAATCTGATTAGATCTCAATCTCCTGGGCTGCAGCCGGGAGTTGATACCCCAGCTGGCGCAGAGATTTCTTGAGATCAATAAGAGACTTGCGACCAAAACCTTCAATTTCGAGCAAGGCTTTCTCACCGCCCTCGAGTTTGGTGAGGACATCACCAACCGTAACAAGTTCTGCACGGTTGAGTGCGCCCACGGCCTTCGCGCCGAGATTGAGCTCAGAGATCAGGCGGTCGGGAGAGGTTTTTGACTCTGAAGCAGATTTCTGCTCAGCAACGTAGTCCTGGCGAACCTGAAGACGTTTGTAGAAACGATCCACCTGGCCTTCGCGGTCGAGGATACGTGCCTGCTGACCGGTATAGAAGGGATGGCAATTCGAACAGACTTCAGTACGAATTTCAGGTGCAGTCGAACCAGTGGTCCACTCAGCGCCACAAGACGCACAGGAGACCTTGGCATTGGGATAGTATTTGGGTTGAATCTTAGTTTTCATGCTTATTTGCTGCCTTTCACAGGCTTCTCACGCTGATCTACTACATGAACGCGCTTGCGTCCACCAGCGAGTGTTTCGAATTTTACAAAGCCTTCTTTAGTCGCAAAGAGTGTGTAATCACGACCTTGTCCAACATTCCAGCCTGGATGCACTTTAGTGCCATGCTGACGAACGATGATGTTGCCGCTGATGACATGCTCTCCACCGAATTTCTTTATACCGAGGCGCTGCCCCTGGCTGTCACGACCATTGCGGGATGCCCCGCCACCTTTTTTATGGGCCATTTCTCTACTCCGTTACGATTGATTGAACCAGTAATCTGGTGTACTGTTGGCGATGACCTGTCTTGCGGCGGTAATCGATCTTTGGTTTGTATTTGAAGATCAAAATCTTCTTGCCCTTGAAATGCTCTTTGACAGTGGTGTCCAGGCTTGCACCGGTGATGTAGGGAGTGCCTACGGTTACCGAATCGCCATCCACAAGCATTAGCACTTTATCAAGGGTGACTGCATCGCCGACATTTGCGGTCAGAAGGTCAACCGTTAAGGTCTTGCCTTCCTCGGCGCGGTATTGCTTACCGCCCGCTTCGATAATTGCATACTTCATATTTTCTCCAATCTTTACTTTTCCGCTTGCTGAGCGTGTTACCGCGCAGGGACGGGAAAGTTGGTGTACATAACGAACCCCAGCCAACTTTCGCTGGGGCAACGAAAGATTATTATACAGCAGCGGTTGGGATGTGTCAAATTTTTTTCAGGTCAATTTCTGGAACTCTTACCGCCGATCTCAGCGTTTGCCTATTCTCCCATTGCTCAGGATTAGAGTACGTCCTTGAATTCTATCATGATGATAATTTTGGCCTTGACCGGTTGAGAAAATTCATGTAGAATACCTAACTCGATGCCCCTATTGTCTAGTGGTTAGGACGCAGCCCTTTCAAGGCTAAAACCCGGGTTCGAATCCCGGTAGGGGCACCAGAAACTTCGCTAATTGCGAAGTTTTTTTATTTATCGCCAAATCCCTCTGCCACTCATTAAATAACTTTGATCAGTTAATGGTTGTTGGTTATTTAGTTAATCCACTTTCAGCAAAAAGCCTTTCAAGCATGGCCGCCCGTGCTTCGGGGGTCATCAAGGTAGGTGTTGACCAGTTGAAGAACTGCACAGTGATCAATTCGACCCCCAAATATTTGCCATCATAGAAAACGTGGCGATCAAGAAACGCCTTGTTGGTATCCTCAAACCAGCCAAGCTGATCAAAGAAGAGATTCCCAAGCCCATAATGGATCAGGCTGTCTCCATAAAACTCGAGCATGTGCGGCTGGTGTGCCTGGCTGCCGCTGACGATTGTAGCGCCGGCATCTGACACAATGCGAAAGTCGGCAATCAAATCCTCAGTTGGCTGCCAGCGATAGATCTCCTGGTGCTGGAAGGTAAAGATCACCTGGTAGCCTTCATCCTTCAGCGACTGGATGGTGTTTACCATTTCGTCCAGGTCACAATGCAGCGCTCCAGGATTTGTTTCACTGGCAGTAGCATAACCCGGAGCCTTGGCATTACAGCCCAAAAACGCAATTTTGTTGCCGTTGTGGGTGATTTTCAGCGGGAGTCTGGCTTCGTTTATGTCGCTTCCGCCGCCATAGTAAGACCAACCTTCCTCGTCATACATCTCCAGGGTGTGAACCATTGCCTCGGGTCCGTAATCGCTGAAGTGATCTCCAGTGAGCTCAACCACATCAGTGCCAATTTCCAGCATCAGGTCGATGTACTTGTCATCCGAACAAAAAACTAAATCCACTTCCTGCTGCCACTGCGGTGGTGGACAATTGCTGGAAAAGGGCACCTCGTTGCTGACATGCGCGATGTCCGCTTCACGCATCAATTCTCCGATAGAGGCTGCCGGGGAAAGCACTCCATAAAGCTCCATCTCTTTGGCTGTAGCACGTGTCATGGCTGTCACACCCGTGAGGATTACGGTGGTGAGCTTATCAGCCTGGCGATTGGTGACCGGGACAGAACGGATAGCGTCATCCGCGAGCTCGTATTCCGCTTCGGTAACTGCCCGGAAAGCTTCATCCCAGCCTATCCGCACAGATAGCGGGTAGTTTTCCGGGAGGAAAGCCTTTTGGATCGGAGAGATCCCATCCACGCTGATGACCTTCCATTGGGGCTCGAGCTTCTCAAATGGCACAATTGCCCATGCGCCCTGGTGGGTCTGGCAGTAATTAAGCAGATTGCCTTCCGCCAGAGGATGGATATCACCAAGCGGATTACCAAAACGGGCTTTAAGACTGTCAAAAATCGCCGGGGGCATCACTAATACCCTGGCAGGAAATTCATCATTCTCTTGCCAGAAACCAACCAGTGATTCCATTGAAATGTCATCCGTCACCGTCGCAAAAGGTGCCGCCAGTGCGTAGATCCAGGTGCTGACCGCGTCTTCAGTATCTATTGTGAGACTGAGAAGCGCTTCTTCCTTATTCGTGACCTGTAAAAGGGAGGGTAAGTCGCCAAGATTTTGCAAAATACTCTCAGGCAAGCGGGGGTCAATCCAAACCGATGGAGGTATTGGAGCGGATGTCGGCTCGGGAGTCGGTGGAATCTCAGTGGTGGTTGGAATCTGGGTTGGTGCGGCTGGAGGCAAAGTTGTTAATGTAGTTGTGGTTGGCTGCACCAAGCCAATGCCGCAAGCGCTCAGTAAAAGGCTCAGAACTATGAACAAAGAATAAAAAGAAATTGTTTTTGCTTTTTTCATATCATGCGAATCGATCATAGAATAACACGGCTGAATTGTACTTCAATTCAGATTTGCTTATACAGGCAGCAAGAAGCTCGGCTGATGATCGGAGCGAGGGTGGATAGTTTGACAGTTAAAGTATGGATCAAGTCATGAGAAAAAGCTGACTAACAAGTAATTAGTCACATTTTCTCCCTTTTTATGGGTTTACACATGATAAACTTAGCGCATGTTGGCTCATGTCTACTCTTGCGCGGTGATCGGTCTCGAAGGAGTCGTCATTGACATTGAAGTCGATTACGGCCAGGGGATGCCGCACATGGCAATCGTCGGATTGCCGGATGAGGCTGTGAGGGAGAGCCGTGAGCGAGTATATTCCGCCGTCAAAAACGCTGATCTCGCCTATCCCCGCCAACCCCTGACAGTCAACCTCGCACCCGCATCCGTCCGTAAAGAAGGTCCTTTTTTCGATCTGCCGATCGCAATCGGCGTGTTGATCACTGGCGAACAGATTGCACCTGACAGCATTGAAGGTGCTTTGATCATTGGCGAGCTTTCGCTGGATGGTTCGGTCAGGCACGTGCGTGGGGTTCTGGCAGTTGCTGCCCAGGCGAGGAAAGATGGTTACAAACGGTTGTTTGTGCCGGCCTGCGATGCCGCCGAAGCCACGCTCATCCCGGACATTGAGGTATACCCGGTTAACACGCTTCGTGAACTCGTCGACCACCTGGTTGGTGAAGAGCTCATCACACCTCAAACCGAACTGGAATACGCCCCCGATGAAGACCTACCGGTAGATACTGACTTTAGCGAAATCAAGGGGCAGGAACACATCAAACGCGCGCTCGAAGTAGCCGCTGCAGGCGGACACAACGTGCTGATGTCTGGCCCTCCTGGCGCAGGGAAGACCCTGCTGGCGCGGGCAATCACATCAATTCTGCCGAAATTGAGCCTCGATGAAGCCCTGGAAGTGACCGGGATATATTCCATTTGCGACATGCTGCCGGCAGGCATACCCCTCATCCAGGTTCGCCCCTTCCGCGCCCCACACCACACCATCAGCCATGCTGGCCTGGTTGGTGGAGGCAATATCCCTCACCCGGGCGAAATTTCCCTGGCACACCGGGGAGTTTTATTCCTTGATGAGCTGCCCGAATTTGGTCAACGCAGTCTCGAAGTGCTGCGCCAGCCAATAGAGGACAAAATCGTGACCATCAGCCGCGCGAATGGGTCGTTTACTTTTCCGGCAAACTTTATGCTGATTGGAGCGATGAACCCCTGCCCCTGCGGCTACTACGGCGACAAACTGCGGGCTTGTACTTGCTCCCAATCGGTCATCACCAATTATCAAAAACGCATCTCCGGACCCCTGCTCGATCGTATTGACATTCATCTGCATGTGCCCCGCGTGGATTATCAGAAATTGAGCAGCCAACGTACTGGTGAGCCCTCCAGCCAGATCAGAAAGCGCGTTGAAGCAGCACGGCAACAGCAGTTGAAGCGTTTCAGCGGGACAAGACTCGCCTCAAACGCCGATATGACCCCCAAAGAGATCCGCAACTACTGCCAGGTCACACCAGACGGGGAAGCCCTCATGAAAGCAGCCATGCGCCAGCTGAAATTGACCGCCCGGGGTTATCACCGCGTTCTCAAGCTAGCAAGGACAATTGCCGACCTCGCTGGCGATCCAGATATCAAATCAGAACACCTCGCCGAAGCACTCCAATACCGCCAGACTGAAGAAGAATAAAAAAAGCCTCCCCGACCAGGAGAGGCTCTCAAATCTAACAATCATAACTAAGCGTGCTTGGCTTCGAATTCTTTCAAGAACGCGATCAGCGCGTCCACACCCGCTTTGGGCATGGCGTTGTAGATCGAAGCGCGCAAGCCTCCAACCGATTTGTGACCCTTGAGGTTGTCAAAGCCAGCCGCCTTGGTGGCAGCTACAACCTCAGCGTCCAATTCCGGACTTTCGGTCACGAAGGGAATGTTCATTAGCGAGCGATCTTTCTTGACAACCGTTCCCCGGAACATCTTGCTGTTGTCGAGGAAGTCATAAAATGGCAGGGCTTTCTCAAGATTGATCTGGTTCATCGCTTCCAAGCCACCCAGTCTCTTCAGATACTTGAAAACCTTGCCGCATACGTAGATCGCCCAGCAGTTGGGGGTGTTGTACATGGAGCCAGCATCCGCATGAATATGATAGCGCAGGTAAGTCGGAATCTTCTCGTCCAGATCACTGCGAATTAAATCCTCGCGAATGATGATGATCGCAAGTCCAGCTGGACCAACGTTCTTCTGTGCACCAGCATAAATCAACCCAAAATCGCTGACATTGACCGGCTTGGAAAGGAACATGGAGGATTGATCCGAAACCAGGATTTTGCCCTTGGTATTAGGCAATTTTTTGAAAGTGGTGCCGTGAATGGTCTCGTTCTCACAGATGTAAACATAATCGGCGTCTTCCGAGATTGGCAGATCCGAGACATCCGGGATGTAGCTATAATTCTTGTCCTTGCTTGAGGCAACCAGGTTGATCTTGCCAAATTTCTTGGCTTCATTGTAGGCTTTGTTGGACCAATTTCCAGTGACGATATAGTCAGCAACGCCGTTTTTCATCAGGTTAAGCGGGATCATGGCAAATTGTAATGTGGCGCCGCCTTGAATGAACAAAACTTTGTAATTTGAGGGGATGGACATCAGCTCGCGCAGGTCAGCTTCTGCTTCATCAACAATGCTCTGGAAGACTTTGCTGCGGTGGCTCATTTCCATCACATTCATTCCTGAACCCTTGTAGTTCATGAACTCATCGCGGATCTCCTCCAGGACGGGTTCGGGTAAAGTACTTGGTCCAGCTGCGAAATTATAAACACGGTCGTACTTCATATTAAAAGCTCTCTCCTTTTGTCTAAGTCGTATTCCGTTAACTACCTGTTTCTCACAGGCCATTATATAAGCCCTCGCAGAGGGATTGTTTATTTGCTCAAATCTTAACCTCCAAGCGGGTAAAGGTCAAGCATTTTCAACGAGCCGGACGAAGAAAAGCAAAGAATTGGCCGAGGTTTTATAATGAAAGCATGGCAAAGACAATTACTGGACGCAAGAATGCCTGGCAGTTACTCGAAACCGTTGGCAAAGGGGATGCCGGTGAAGTGCTGCGCGTACAGACTGAGCTCGGGAGAGAACAGGGTGTCATGAAGCGCCCGGTGCAAAACGTCTCCGGCGGCACCATCGTGCGCCAGGCAATGCAAATTGAAAATGAAGGCAGGGTTCTGGCGCTGTTGGAAGGGCTGGATGTGGAGCGTCACGGTCGAAAAATCCACACACCTCTGCTGATGGACCAAAGCCGCGAGGGCACTTCTTCAACTGCAAACCTGTTTATCGTCAGTGAGGAAGTCACAGGGGTGTCGGTTTCAGAGATGTTGCGCCGCAAGATTCAAGGAGAATCACCTATCTCCCAGGCACTTGTCCTGAAAATTTTAGCGGCGTCATTTCAGATGCTTCAAAATGTCCACGCAAAAGGTGTGATCTGGAATGATGTCAAGATGGATCACATCTTCTGGGATGCTGAAAGCAATATCCTTTCTTTCATCGACTGGGGCAACAGCCTTAACCTCACTGATCAAACTTCTGATGAGAAAGCCAGCCCCTTGCTGGATTATCAACAACTGCTTGAAGAAGGCCGGGCATTGCTTGAGCAAACCTCCCCAGAGCTGATAGCTGATATTGGCTGGCCCTTGAGCGCCAGCAAGTTGGATGACCTTGAAATTCATCACCTCCAGATGCGCGTTGAGTACATGGAAACCTACCTTTCCATGCGGATAATCGAATATAAATTACTCTTTGGTCGTTATCTAAAAAGCCTGGATTCTCTCGATGGGCTGGAACAAACCCTCGAGCTGATGCACGCATTGCAGCAACTTGGGGTGGAAGTCAATGCAGATGCCTTGCTTTCGGCCAGTCAGACTTATCTAATTGGACTATTGGAACGTGGCGAGAATAAACAGGCGCAGGAAGTCTTCCAGGCGCTGGAATCAGAGTTGAGCCATGACCTCTCCCCTAACTGGCAGATTGCAGGATATCTTCTAAAACACTTTGGCGAAGGTGACCCTACAACACTGGCAAGTTTGCTCAGTGCGATCTACGAGAGCAACTGGACCGATGCTGCCTGGATTTACCGCGAAAGCTTCTTAGCTGAAAAAACAGCCCCGGCAAACGATCCAGTAATAAATTCTATGCGCAATTTGAAATTAAATTTCAAGCCTTATAACCTTATTTCCACCGATCTCACGGCTCTACACCAACAAAGTCAACGCTGGCTGGAAATGGCTGTTCAAAAAAAACTCGATCCTGGATCGATCAACACTCTCCAGAACCTGACCGATCGAATCAATCAATTACAGGCCAGCTGGCAGTATCTGCAGCCTGGTGAAAAACTGGGCGATAAGTTTCTTTTATTACGTCAGGTGCTGGAACAATTCAACGCGCTTCAACTGCGCCCTGCTCTGGATCTACAGACCTCGCTTTTGGCGGCGATGTCGAGGATCAGGGAAATTTACCGTGCCTGGGCAGAAAGCGACCTGGCTGCCGCAAGAAAGCAAACCCGCGAGTTGTTCTTGCTCGAACCAAGCCTCAATTATCTGCCTGAGCTGGAAGCTGACTTTGAAAAGATGAAGAAATGGCTGGATGCGCTGAACGAGGGTCCTGCGGAAAACAAAGCGGTCAACGAATTTGCCACGGAATTGCTCGGGTCTCTGCCTCCCCTGGCGCAGCGTTTAGGCGAAACGCCCTGGCTCAAATCTTTACTTCACGCCCTCACGACAATGAAAGACGCGCAGGCCATTGAGAACCTGCGCGATGAAGCACGTAATAGTCAATGGCCAATGCCATGGCTGGAGCTTCAATCGCTCCACCTGGAGATCTCTGAGTCCTATCGCCATTCCGCCCGCCTGGATGCATCTCAAAAAGCCTGCCTGGCAGAATATCATCAAACCCTGAAAGCCTCCTTGATGCCTGCCGGACCATTAAAAAAGATCCGTCAGAAAATGTCGGCTTTCCACCAGCCTTACAGTGAGCTGGCAGCCGCCTTCGCCAGCGTTTTTTCTCAACTCCGCGGTGAGGCTCCTCTGCCAGAACTGGAACTTTTCCCGCCTGAAGACCAGCAGCAGGTTGAGCAGGTGCTTGAGATGCTGATGACTATTCGAAAATGGAAGGAACACATCCAGTCGGGCAGTCCGGCAAAATTCAACTTTCCTGAAACCCTGACGCGTCAGTGGAACATTCTTGCTGAAACACAAAGCCAACACAAGTCCTGGCAGAACGAGCTGCTACCAAAACTAAGCGGGATCAAACAGAAACGCTGGGAGGAATTCCCGGTGGACTTAGCCTTTGGCAACGCCGACTCCATCTCGCTTGCCCGTGCGGCTCTGGCAAAGCTCCAGTTGAACTGGAAACGGATTCCAGAACAGGGCTTATACCGTGAATTGATCGAAGAGATGATTTATCAGATCGACAGCGCACAGGCGCATTTCTTCAAATTCTGGCAGTCCTTGCAGCGCAGTGAAAGCGTGGTTACGCGCTGGTTGAGCGGTAACTACCAGTCTAACTTCAGTGAAATTAACCAAAACATGCTCCAAATTGCCCGCAGGTTGCGCAGCGTGGAGCTGGCTTTCAAGGTTGTAAACCAGCCGGAAATGGCGCGCACACGCATGGCACAAAACAGTGCCGGAGATTTAATGTTCAGCCTGGTGCAACTCGATGTGCACATCATGCCTCTGTCGCGCAAGCCTTCAATCTTTAGAAGCTGGCAGCAACAGTTCCTTGAGTTGCTCAAGCAAGGCGACCGCAGACACATCGTTGAAAGCATCCAAACGATTGAAGCGATCCACCCATTATTGCCCTGGTTGGATGAACTTGTGCGGCGGGATGCGGATTACTTCAATTTGCCTGGTAGCCATCAATGGTAGAATAGCGAATTATGCGCGAAGCAATTCTTGACTCTCAGAGCGGCTTTTATTTAGCAGAGCCGCTTGATACCTGGCTGACAGCTGCCCAGCAGGATTTTGCCATCCCTGAAGCGGGTGGATCCAGCGCGCGCGTCTTTTTGCTGAAGAACGCTGTGGGTAAAACTGGCTTTGGACCTGACCCCGCCTTCAAGGTGATGCGGCACGACAAAATTGCCTATGCCAAACCTTTGTTCCTGGAAGAATTCAACATTCTTGCTGGGCTGCATGGACTGAACGGCATGACCCCCATGTTGCAGGCTGGATATCTGAAACCAGATCCCGGCACAGTTTGGCCGCCTGAAGTTGCGCCGCTCTCCAAAATTTTGCAGAATCAAGGTGAAGCCTCCTCAATCCGCGGCACGCTCGCGCTCTTTGACCTTGACGAGATTCAGGATGTCATAGACCAGTTCGAAGAACGTCTTCAGGACGGTTGGCTGGCATTTTTGATCCTGGAGCGCCGCTGGGAAGACAACCTCTATTTGCTTTGTGATGCCGGCTACACGCGCGGAAACTTCGTGCGCAACCTGAGCATGAAGCAAGTGCTGGATATTTCCATCCAAATTTGCGAAATGCTCGAGCAAGCGCACGCAAAAGGCGCAATCTACCTTGACCATAAATTACTCCACTATTATTGGAACGAATACCGCCAGAAAGTGATCATGCTGGACTGGAACATCGGGCATTGGCTTCCTGAGAATTTCTCGCCCGAGGTGCAGCATTCAGACATGGTGCAGTTCAGCTCCCGAGCTCTGCATCACATCTTCACAGGCAGACAAGCTCCGGGTTCTGTGGCAGTTGGTCCAAACCGACCGGAAGATATTGCCAACGCCCCAACCCACTACAAAGCCTCTTATTCGTTCGATGTCCAGAATCGGCTGAACGCCGATGAGATGCTATTTCTCGAGAGCGCTCTGGACGGAAGCTTTCAGACTCCCACAGAGATGAAGGAAAAACTTACTTTTCTATATAACAAAAGGCAATAGCCAATGGCTATGCTTTGACCCGAAAGGATCTCAATGATTAACGACCTCATTGAAAAGGCACTCAGTGTTTTAGCGGACGCATCTCCCAGTGATGATGCGCTATCACAGGTGGAGAGCGAACTCTCAACCTTGCTGGAAGCCCATGCCACTAACCGCTTGGGTGACGAAATCAGCATTGACGAGTTGGAAGAAGCCAATAGACTGCTGCGCGAAATTCGACGCGAGAAATCCCGCCGGCTCGCTGGCGAGCCTGCGCCAGCCGACAAAGAAAGCCCATCAACTCCGGTAACTTCGCCAGCAAGTTCTGCTGAATCGATTTTCCAAAGCACAACGCCCCCACAGGCTGCGAAAGATGCGGATATCCCTCCCCTGACCCGAACCAACCTTGGGGCGGAACTCACTTCAGGCATCGATAACGACCCGCTGAAGCGCTTTTTCCAATCCGCACATGACCCTGAAGCGGAGCGCTTGATGGATGAGGCGGAAGAGGCGTTCTACAAAGGCAACTACCAGGTTGCCATCCCGCTTTTCGAAAAAGTCATCCAGATGGAACCAGGCTGGACGCGTGCCCAGGAGCATCACAGCGAAGCCGAAGAGTACCTGCGTTCGGGTAACATCCCCTCAGTAGCATTGCCCCCCGAAGCTGGTAAAGCTTACGGTAAAGCCCAAAGCGCGGCGCGCGTTTTCCGCTACAAGGTGGCACTGGATTACCTGGATGAAGCTTTTGAACATCTGCAGAAAGCCGGCGTCAAACGCTGGCGTGAAGGCGAGGAACTGCGCCACGACCTCGAAAACCAGATGCAAGCCTATGACGTTTACAAAGAAGGCTTGAACCTGCTGACGCAGGGGGAACTCGTGAGCGCTCTGGGGAAGATTCAGACGGCTGCCAGTGCGGTAGCCATCCCCGAATACATCGATAAAGCCAGCGAAGTCCGCCAGGACATAGGCATGCTCAACGACGTCAGCGACACGGTCAGCCTGAGCGGCAAGATCCCCCCTGCAAAATTGGCAGATGCCCGCACCAAACTGGAACGGATCCGCATGAAATACGGCGAAGTCAACCAGCTCAGCCGTCTGCGCAACCGGCTCGACCTGCTCATCCCAGCCACCATTCAAAACCTGCTTGAAAACACACAGCGTCTCAAATTGGAAGCCGCTGAAGCCCCAACCGCATCCCTTGCGCGTCAAAAAGTGGATGCAGCCCGCGAAAACCTGGATTTGCTGCGCCAGCTGGACGCCTACGACTCGCAGAGCCTCTCGCTTGAAAACGAGATCAGCACGCTCGAGACCGAAATTTATGCCAACGAAGACGCCATGACGCGGGCGGAAGAAGCTTTGAAAAATGGCAATAAATTCTTCGCGCTTGACGCCCTGAAAATCAGCGCAAAACCGCGCAAGCGCTTTTCACAGGACCCAAAAATCCTCGAGTTAAAGCGCAGCTTCCTGCCGACATACATCATTGGTGGACTGGCAGCGATTATCGCCCTGATCGTACTTGGTTTGCTGATTTCTCTCGCATTCAGAGGCATTTCAAATGCCGCTTACGAGCGCAACCTGGCGCGCACGCCAACCATCACGTATACCCCCACCATCACCCTCACACCGACGATCACGCCTACCGCAACCATCACTCCCACACCGACGCCGGACTATTCCCCAACGCCGACCTACACAGTCACCCCGACACCGATCGTGGAGGTCCAAACAGTGAGAAATGTTTGGGCACGCAGTGGCTGCTATGCTGACTTCAGCGCCACCGGACAACAAATTCCTGCTGGAACAATTTTGACAAGGCTACCTATGGCTGAAAGGAGCTTTGATCCTTTCAACCGTGAATGCGTCCTGGTTGAGTTCCGTAGTGGTAATTTTGCCATTATCGGCTATGTTCTCATGGCAGATATTACAACTGTTACACCTTGAGCCTGGCAAACCTTTGATAACGCTCTCTGTCAAAGCGACAGGGAGCGTTTATAATCATTGTTTACATTGGAGAGTCGATGGAAACGCTTGAGGAAAAATATCAACAGAGTTTAGACTGGATCTATAGCTGGATTGACTTCAGCATGAAACGGCACGTGGATGACACCCACCGCTTTTTCAAACTGGACCGCATGAACAAACTGATGGAGTTGCTCGGAAATCCGCACGAAAGCTTTCCCTCAGTGCACGTGGCGGGCACGAAAGGCAAGGGCTCAACCTGCTCTTTCATTGCAACAGCCATGCAGGCAGCAGGCTATAAAGTTGGGCTTTACACCTCGCCACACCTTGTCGATTTTCGGGAACGCATCATCATCGATGGTCAGTGGATCAGCAAAGAAGATCTGGTCTCGCTCACCAATGAACTGCGCCCGCTGACTGAAGTGGTCAAGGATGCCACTACTTTCGAGTTGACGACAGCCCTGGCTTTCTTATATTTCAAAAAGCAGAAGGTTGATCTGGCTGTCCTGGAAGTGGGGTTGGGCGGTAGATTGGACGCGACAAACGTGATCAAGCCAGTCGTCTCGGTCATCACGCCTGTTTCCTATGATCACATGGCTGTCCTGGGCGACACTCTGACCGAAATTGCCTATGAAAAAGGCGGGATTATCAAGTCCGGTGTGCCGGTCGTCATCTCCCCCCAGGTTGATGAGGCTATGATTGAGCTGGTTCACCTGGCAACCGAGAGGAAGTCCCCCTTCACCCTGGTGGAGAAAGCCTTTGCCTACCACGAGATTTCACATACCCTAAGCGCGCAAAAAATTCAGGTACTGCGAACGGACACCCCGACTGCATCCAAACCCGACAGCCTGGCTCGCACAGAACTCAAGTTGAGTCTGCCGCTGCTTGGCAGGCATCAGATGGAAAATGCTGTGACCGCACTGGCTGCCCTGGATGAATTGATGCGAGCAGGTTTTAAGCTCAACCGCCGGACAGTCCAGCGTGGATTCAGCCAGGTATTCTGGCCATCGCGTTTCGAGCTCCTGCGCCGCAAACCACCGGTTGTGATTGATTCCGCGCATAATGGCGATTCGATGCAGCGGCTGGTTGAGACGCTCGATGAATATTTCCCCGGAAAAGAGTTCATCCTGATATTTGGAGCCTCCGCGGATAAAGAATTCGACTCCATGCTCAAATTTATTCTTCCACGCGTTGAGACAGTCCTAGCAACCCAATCGATTCACCCCCGGGCGGCTGACGTGGACGAACTAAAAAGTATCATTGAGCCCTATGGCAAACCCGTGCTCGCATTTCAGCGCATGGAAGAAGCCCTGCCCGAAGCGTTAAAACTGGCAGGCAAGCAAAAAGGTATTATTGTTACAGGCAGCATCTTTATTGCGGCTGCCGCCAGAGTGGTCTGGGCAGAAATGATTGCCCGCCAACCAAATAAAAACACACAGGACTAAGCATGCCCCGAGATAATTTTTCGCAAGACGCTGATTTTTCCAGGCCTTTCAATCCGCCAGATCTGAGCGGATTGGATTCGCTCAACTTCATCAAAAACCGCAAGATGGACAAGCAAGGTCAGCTTGAGGCTGAAGTCATCTTCCGGAATGAAGGCGTGGTCTTGCCTGAATCAATGACCGCCGTACAGGTCAGCAAGGATTCACCTGTCCTGGAAATCATTCGCCAGGCATCTGAAACGTATCAGACCATCATCATGGCTTTTACCGAGGATGAAAACCTCTACACCCCTGAGAATTATTACCCCATCGCACTGGAATGTGCGGTCGGAAATCCCATCTTTGCGGACGCGAACACCGTCATTTTCCTCTTCCAGGCGCGCAGGCGCGTCAGGTTATTGAAACTCTGGATGGACCCGGATGATGTTGTGCAGGGATTGGCAGAAGTTGTCAGGGAAAAGACTAGCCAAGCCAAAACCACTCTCGCTCTGCACCGCAGCGTGTTAAAGGCGGTTGAGTCCTGGCAATACCTGAGTAGCACCTCTGTGCCAGACCTGTCCAGCTTGATGAGTGAGATCAAGCAATCCGGCGTGCTTGCGGATACGATTGCCACAACCGTAGACCTGACCGACGCCCAACGTTTGGAGTTGCTGCAGGAAACGGATGGTTTGATACGCTTACGCATGGTTTATGCCATGCTGCTCCAGGAAAACGAGTTGATTGATCTTGAGAACTCAATCCAGGACCAGGTGCAAAGTGAATTGGACCGGTCTCAAAGGGAAGTCTTCCTGCGCGAGAAGATCTCAAAATTCCAAAAGGAACTGAATGACGGACGCTCAGCCGACCCGGAAATCAGAGCTCTCGAAGAAAAGCTTGCCGCGCTGGACCTTCCGGCTGAAGTGCGCGAAGTTGCCGATCGGGAACTGAGCCGCCTTCAGTCCATGCCTATGTTCTCTCCGGAAACCGGGATGCTTTCCACCTATGTGCGCTGGCTCGCAGACCTGCCTTGGTCTGAAAGCACCCTGGATAATCTCGACCTGAAGCGCGCGCGTGAAGTTTTGGACCGCAACCACTACGGCTTGAAGCGCGCCAAAGACCGGGTGCTCGAGTTTCTGGCTGTGCGCAGCCTGAAGCCAAAGAAAGACCGCCAGCCGATCCTTTGCTTTGTTGGTCCTCCCGGAACCGGAAAGACCTCCATGGGCAAATCGATTGCCGAGGTCATGGACCGCAAGTTTATCCGCCTTTCGCTGGGCGGCGTGCACGATGAGGCTGAAATTCGCGGTCACCGCCGAACCTACATCGGCGCTCTGCCAGGCCGCATCCTGCAGACCATGGCGAAAGCTAAGGTAGTCAATCCGCTCTTTATGCTGGATGAGGTCGATAAACTCAACGCTGATTTCCAGGGTGACCCTTCTGCGGCTCTTTTGGAGGTTCTTGATCCTGAGCAAAACTTTAGTTTTTCCGATCACTACCTGGAGGTGCCTTATGACCTCTCAAAAGTGTTCTTCATCACTACCGCCAACACTGTCGCGACTATTCCGCCAGCCTTATTGGATCGCATGGAATTGAATGAGTTTCCTGGCTACATCGAAGAAGAAAAACTGACCATCGCCCGGCAGTTCCTGATCCCCGAGCAACTCCTGGAAAACGGACTGGATGAAGAAGAGATCACTATTTCTGATGACGCCTTGAGACTGATCATCAACAGTTACACCTACGAAGCCGGCGTCAGGAACTTTGAGCGCCAGATCGGCAGTGTGCTGCGAAAGCTGGCAATAAAAAAGGCTGAGGGAGAACCCTTTGAACACGCCATAGATCCGGAGCTGGTTCAGAAGCTGCTTGGTCCGGTCGAATTTTTCCCGATGACCGCGGAAGCAAAGGATGAAATTGGAATGGCAACCGCAATTGCCTGGACTGAAAACGGCGGTGAGATCATGCCGATAGAGGTGCTGGTTATCAGCGGCAAAGGGAACCTGCAGATCACCGGTCAGATTGGCGATATCATGCAGGAATCCGCCCAGGCAGCGCTTAGTTACCTGAAGTCAAAAGAAGTGGCCTTCAAGATCCCGGAGGACTTTTTTGAGGATGTGGACATCCATGTGCATGTTCCGGAAGGTTCCATCCCCAAGGACGGACCCAGCGCGGGTATCACGCTGGCTACCGCCCTCACTTCTGCGGTGCTTTGCCTGCCAGTCAAGCATGATGTGGCTATGACGGGTGAGATCACCCTGCGAGGGAGAGTGCTGCCGATTGGCGGCGTGCGGGAAAAGGTGCTGGCTGCCAACCGCGCGGGCATCAAAACGGTTCTTCTCCCCAGCCGCAACGAAAAAGACCTGGTGGACGTCCCCCAGCAGGCGCTCGACCAGATGAACATCATTTTTGTGGATCACATGGATGAAGTTTTGGCACAGGCGTTTGAGGGTGAACTAACCTTCAGCCGCACCCCAAAACCGCGAAGCTCAGGCAAAAAGAAAGGCACACCCAAAAAAGAGGATGTGCCAGTCGATAATTGACAAATTTTAGGCTTACTTGCTATCTTCGGATTTGGGCTGCAAGCTTTTAATGCCATTTTGAACTTGCTGCAGCACATGCTTCAACTCGCGTTCCAGCCCACCAAGGGTTTCAACGACATACCTGTCTGCCTCATCCTGGGTTTTTGCTGATTCGATGCGAGCCTGCTCAGTAAGCTCTTCGATTTTGACCTGGGCGGCTTGATAGACTTCAGATTTTTCCACCATCTTTTCGCTCTTTTCGCGCGCCAGCGCGACAGTGCGATTGGCTTCTTCCTGTGCTTGTGCCAGGATGCGGTCTTTTTGAGCAATCACTTGCTGGGCTTTTTTAATTTCGTCCGGGATGGAAATGCGCATCTGGTCGATGATGTCCATAAAGGAATTTTCATCCACCACGACATTGCGCGAGAGTGGAATGGGTTTGCTGTTATTGAAAAGTTCTTCGAGACGATCGACAAGATGTAAAATATCCATTTTTAATCTCCGTAAACTCGTTGATTCTCTCTTAGTTTATCACTAATCATGCACTTCTTGAAATTTTTATCCCAGCTTTTCCGACACCCCAAACCTTCAGTATTATTCCTGGGGATTAGTTTGAGATTTAGGGTCGTCTGGCTGGTCCTCAAAACGTTTTTTGAGTGCAAGATTGACAATTGGTGGCACCATGCTGCTTACATCCCCACCTAAGGAAGCAATTTCCTTGACAGTTGACGAAGACAAGAAGGTATTTTCTTCGGTTGTGATCAAAGCAATTGTGTCAATGTCCGCGTCCAGGCGATTGTTTGCCAGAGCCATGCGGAATTCGTACTCAAAGTCAGAAAATACTCGTAAACCCCTGACAATTCCCTTGGCACCAATTTCACGTGCAAATTTCACCGTCAGACCGGAATAGCCGAGGACTGTTATCCTGCTCTCTGACTTTAGCACTTCCCGCACGAGGCTGATTCGCTTTTCAGGGGAAAAAAGTAGATTTTTCAGCGGCTTATCATAGACCGCCACGATTACCTCATCAAACAGGCGTGCGGCGCGCATGGCGATATCCACATGACCGTAGTGGATAGGATCAAAAGTGCCGGGGAATAAGACTTTTGTCATCAGCTCACGTCTCCCTCGCCATCACTCGATGGCAATATTTGTCCAACAGCCAGTTTCAAGGGCAGGTGTTCCGGCAATTCCAAGCCTGGGTCGGCTTCGAGCACTTCCTCGGCGACCTCACGGGCAAGATGAATTAACCGCACGTCTGCCAGGGAAGCCATTTTGAACTCGTTGAAACCCGCCTGGCGGGTGCCAAGGAAGTCGCCAGGACCTCTGTCTCGCAGATCCTGCTCCGCCAGAACAAAGCCGTCGTTTGTTTCGGTCATGACCATCAAGCGCTTGTTTTCAGCCGCGTCTTCCGTATCGGGTATCAGGAAACAATAGGAAGGCGCATCGCCGCGCCCAACCCGACCCCTGAACTGGTGCAATTGTGCCAACCCAAAGCGGTTGGCCCCTTCAATGATCATGATCGAGGCGTTGGGAATATCCACCCCAACTTCGACCACCGAGGTTGAGACCAAGATATCAAAGTCGCCCTTGCGGAACCGCAGCATGACGTCGTCTTTCTCAGCAGGTTTGAGCCTTCCGTGAACCAGCTCCACCCGCAGTTCGGGGAAGACTTCATTCTGGAGGCGAGCCTGCTCTTCCACAGCTGCCTTGACCTCCTCATTCTCGCCAGCTTCTACCAGTGGGTAGATGATAAAAGCCTGGTGTCCGAGCTCCACCTCATCCCGGATGCGGTCATAGACTCTTTCACGCTCAGTCGGGAAGGCAATGCTGGTGGTGATGGGAAGGCGTCCCTTGGGCATTTCATCCATCACACTCACATCCAAACCGCCAAAAACGGTCAGCTGCAGGGAACGCGGGATTGGCGTTGCGGTCATGACCAGCAGGTGGGGATTATCGCCCTTGTTGCGCAGGGTAGCCCTTTGGGCAACGCCAAAGCGGTGCTGCTCATCCACTACCGCAATTTGCAGGTTTCGCAATTTGACCGGATCTTCGATCAGGGCATGCGTGCCAATCAGGAGTTTGATATAGCCATNNCCCGGTTCAAGGAATGCTGCCTGCTTTCCATGGCTTTCGGTTAGCAAGCGCAGCGAAGTCTGATAGTGCTGCTCTGCCAAAATGCCCGTGGGTGCCATCAAAGCTGCCTGCGCGCCGTGAGAAATGACCATTGCCATTCCCACCAGAGCCACGATTGTCTTGCCAGAGCCAACATCTCCCTGAAGCAGCCGGTTCATCGGATGCGGGCTTGAGACATCCTTCCGGATTTCATTGATTGTGCGCAATTGGGCGCCGGTAAGTTCATACGGGAGTGAGTCAATCCGAGCCTGCAACCACTCATCCGCAACCGGATAGGATTTGCCGCTCAATTCGAGCCACTGCCGTTTTTGCTGGATGATTCCAAGCTGCTGGAGGAAAAGTTCATCGAACGCAAGGCGCCTTTGCGCGGCTGCCAGGTTTGGCATGTCGTCCGGGAAGTGCACCTCGTTCAGGGCTTGCTGCAGTCCAATTACCCTGGCACGCTGACGGATATGATCGGTCAGAGTTTCTTCCATCCGGGGAACCCAGTACTTCAGCGTTGAAAAAATCGTCCTTCGCAGCCACTTCTGGGTAACTTTGGCTGTCAGTGGATAAACCGGTACAATCCGGTTGGTGTTCAGCTGCTGCTTGTCAAGGGGTTCATACTCCGGGTGCCACATGACCGGACGCCCAAGGTAAATATCAATCTTTCCGGAGATGGAGATCATCATATCCTGGCGCAAACTGCGAAGCAGCCACTCCTGGTTGAACCAGAGCAACCTCATGCTGCCCGTGGCGTCTGAAACAATTGCTTCGATCAGGGTGCGGCCTTTTCGGGTTGGGATCCTGACAACATTGCTCACACTGGCAACAATGGTTGCCTCTTCGCCAACACGCAGTTGGCTGATGGTTTTCAACTTTGAGTAATCATCGTAACGGCGCGGGAAATGGTAGAGCAAGTCGCGTATGCTGAAAATTTCAAGCTTGGCAAGGTTCTTTACCTGGTTATCGCCCACACCGCGAATCACGCTTACGGACGCATCCAGACCCATCTGTGGCTGAGTGGGTCTTGCTGGTGGCTCTGATTTTTTAGAGCTTTTTGCCTGTGTGGGTTGGGGCGCTTTTTTTGCTGCGGGTGCGGCTGTAGGTTTTGGGGCTGTCTGAGCAACAGGATTCGTGCCTGGCTCAGTACCGGGGGCTGGGGGGAAATTGCCAATCTCTGTCAATCCCAGCCAGGAGGTCAATTCGATCAGATCTTTCCTGCGATCCTCGGGTGATCTGCTTTCGTACTTCTTCAAAAGTTGAGTAACCTTTGCAATCAGGGCTTCTGACAATCCAGACTCACGCGCGTCGGCAGGCCAGTTATTTGCAAGCGCGCCAAATCCACCTACCACAGCCGTATTTTGATAGCCTTTGCTGCGTTCCAGCTTGATGAAATTTGCGTACTTTTCTGTAACTTTAGCCATAACAGGAGCCTTTTCCCGTGCCTAATCATAATCGATTTATGGTGGATTTCCTATTGAGCATGTGGGGTCGACTGCCGTGCGAAGCCTCCCCTTGTGGGATGCGTCGACCAAATTACGGCGAGGAAAAGGCAGGCTGTATGGAGCCAAGAGATAGGTAACAGAGCGTGACAAGACATAGGTAACACATTTAGCCGTAGGTCAGGTTGCGCAGCCTGCCCCGTGCTTTTTTGGCGGGGTTCAACCTGACATCAGAAGCCTAGATTTTTGAGCCATTATTTGCCAACATTTGTGACGTCAGGTTCAACAAAAGAACCTGACCTACGCGTTATCGTAATTTCGAAATCGATCAATACAACCGTGTCATTTGAGAAGAAATTATAAGAAGACCAAAAAGGATCAACTTGAGCTTATAATCAAAAGTGTAACCCATGTCCTGTCACATATTGTCACCTATGTGGTGTCATACACAGGCTTTTCCCTACAAGAACTTAACAAGGTAACTATGTTGGGTCGACGCCCGCGTCAACCAAATAATAACGAGGAGGGGACAATTAAGTTATCCATGAAGCGAATGGGAAGATTTGCAAGATAGAATTTACCACCTATCCTACGCGCAACTTGCTATGTTTTTAAAATGATATACCCCACTTCTTTTCTCAGGTGGCAACACAAAGTTTCCAGACATAAAAAAAACGGCCTTGCGACCGTTTCTCAATTATCTGTGTTTATTACTCAAACGCAATGATCAATTGGTAATGCGGCTGACCGCCTTCGTGGATTTCGATCTCTTTGTCCGGAAATTCCTCGCGAACCTGATCGCCTAGAAGGTTGACCTGCTGTTGCGTTATCCCTTCCCCATAGAAGAAAGTGATCCGTTCAATATCCTCGAGGTCGGCTTTTTTGAACAGTTCCTCAAGCGCTCCTTCAATCGTCGTCGCAGATGAAACCAATTTGCCGTCGTACAGAGCAATGACCTGTCCTTTTTCCACCTGCACGCCTTCGATCTCCACCGAGCGCGTGGAAATGGTAATTTCCCCGGTATGCACCTCGGTAATCGCCTCGAGCATCGATTCTTCATTTTCCTCAAGGCTGGCATCAGGCATCAATCTCAGCATGGCTGCGAAGCCCTGGGGGGCATTGCGGGTTGGTATGATGGCAATTTTCTTGACGCTCACCTTGGCAGCATTCTGGGCAGCCAGGATGATATTTTTGTTGTTCGGCAGGATGACAATCTTGTCAGTTGGCAAATTCTCAAAGGCTCCAACCAGATCTTTGACGCTGGGATTCATCGTCTGCCCGCCCTGCACTATTGCTGCCACACCAAGGCTGGCAAAGATGCGCGAAAGTCCCTCTCCCGGAGAAACCGCCACAACCGCCACCTCACCAGGTTCAACTGGTGCCAGGGTCAATTTGGCGTCTTCTTTGCCGCGAGCATTCATCTGATCCTGGAGGTTTTCCATCATAATTTTCTTGACCACACCAAGGCTTTCGGTGTAGGCAATTGGCTCATACCTTTTTTCCAGGGCGGTGTGAATGTGCATACGGTATATGCCTTCGCCCTCACCCACCTGGATACTCGTGCCGATATCACTCAGCCCGTCATAGTAGTGTTCCAATACAAAATCGCCATTTGGAGCGAAGTCGATCACGACCTCATAATCCTGCCCCTCTTCCACGGTTTCCATGGCATTGCTCAGGTCCAGATCCGCCAAAGGCCGCAAAACCGCGCCGGATGCGTCCAGTGAGAGCCCCTGCAGCATACGCAGCATACCCTCGAAGATGTAGAACAAACCCATACCGCCCGAGTCCACTACGCCAGCTTGTTTAAGGATCGGCAGCAGCTCCGGGGTGTTTTTCACACTCACATCACCGGCTTCCACAATCGTCAGCAGCATCTGGCTGAGGCTGCAATCTTCCTTGAGTGCTTCCTCTGCGGCAGTGGTCATATCTTTAACGACGGTCAAAATGGTACCTTCCACAGGGCGAACCACACCCTTATAAGCGGTGTTACGCGCTTCCTGCATGGCACGCATCAGCAAACCGGTATCCATCGTTTCATAATGATCAAGCGCGCGTGAGAACCCGCGCCAGATCTGCGAGAGGATAACACCGCTGTTGCCCCTGGCACCCATCAGGGCGCCTTGAGCAAAATTACGACCGATTTCGCCGACATTCGTCGAGCGGTTTTGATCGGCTTCAGCAAATGCTGCTTGCATGGTGAGCACCATGTTGGTACCGGTATCGCCATCTGGCACCGGAAAGACATTCAGCGAGTTGACATATTGCTGGTTGGTCGTTAACCAGATCAACCCAGCTTCAAAGAGTAACATCAACCCATCGCCGTTCAGGGGAGACTGCAACAGCCGGTGGCGTTCAGCTTCATCAGGCAGGGTTCGAGACATTTCGTTCATTTAGCACCTATCAACATTTATTAATCCGGGTTACTTATTCTCAAGCCCCTGACATGAACATCCACCCGCTTGACCGGGATTCCCATGGTTTTTTCGACACTATACTTGACGCTTTCGGCGACCGAATCCGCCACCGATTTGATGCGAAGACCATATTCGATGATCAGATTGAGCTCAAGCGTGACGCCGTCATCCTCTGAATTGACCAGGATCCCCACGTCAGCTTCTTTCTTGAAAAAGCGCGAGACGGTTTCGGCAGGACTGGCAGGCGCCAGGCTGATTACGCCATAAGATTGCAAGGCAGCATTGCGGGCAACCGTCTTGATCGCCTGAGGGAGGATGAAGATGCTGCCCTGTTGATTACTTTGAGTTGTCATAGAAATCCTCTTTCTCCGCAAAATATGCTTGATTCTTTTCTCGTTATCTGTTATTATAATTTCTTGCGTGTGAGTAATGTACACACATGCAGCCTGAAATTATAATGCATAAGAGGTAACAAGATGGCAAAGTGCAGTCAATGTGGTAAAACCACAACTTTTGGTCACAATCGCAGTCACTCGCTGGTGGCAACCCGGCGTAAATTCCTGCCCAATCTTCAGCGCGTTACTGTGATGGAGAATGGCAGAAAAGTTCGTAAGGTTCTTTGCGCGCGCTGCATCAAAACTTTGACCAAAAATTACAACTAGTTTGTTAACCCACAAACGATCGAAAAGTCGCGTTTGCGACTTTTTTGATTTTAAGTGAGTCCTTCTCGCAAGGCGCGTATCCCACCGGCAATGCCATCAGGATGTTTGAAAACTGCGGTCCCAGCCACGAAGTTTCGCGCGCCAGCTTCATAATTAGCACGGATCGTAGCAGCAGTAATGCCGCCGTCCACCTGTACAATCGCCTTTGAACCGTGCGCGTCGAGAATTGCGCGGGTTTGTCGAATTTTGTCGATCGCCTGCGGAATAAACGTCTGGCCGCCAAATCCAGGATTGACCGACATGATCAGCACCAACTCCACCATATCCGCCATAAGCTCCAGCGGATCCACAGGCGTACCTGGGTTGAAGGTCAACCCGGGTTTTACGCCCAGTTCCCGGATGGTCTGCAGGGTGCGGTGGATGTGCGGACAGGTTTCGTAATGCACCGTCAGGTAATCCGCGCCGGCATTGGCAAAGATTTTCAAATGTTTTTCAGGCTCCACGATCATCAGATGCACATCCAAAGGCAGGGAAGTCACCCTCTTGCAAGCTGCAACGATATCAGGTCCAAAGGTAATGTTAGGGACAAACCTGCCATCCATGACATCGATGTGAATGGCTTCCGCCCCAGCCACTTCGCAGGCTTGCAGATCCGAACCAAGTTGAGTGAGATCAGCAGAAAGGATTGAAGGGGAAATCAAAGCAGCCATGGAACCTCTCATCAGGGTTTGAGTAACAAGTAGACGTAAAACCAAAAAGGAATTAAGCCCAATAATAACATCGCCGCCAATAAGCCGAGCGACCAGGTCTTCCAATCAATCGGCGCTCTAAACCGTTCCTCTCGCAAGATTTCCGAATTTTCCACTGTGGATTGGATTGCTCGCGAAAAAATGGCACGATTTGTGGGAGTTTTTTCTTCCGCGGGTGGCGTGAATTCCTTGACTGTAGTCGGCGCGGGTGTGGGGGTATGAGCAGGAGGATCAGCGACAGGCACCGGGTTTGGCCGCACCTGTTCCAACTTGGGAAGTTGCTGTAGATTGTCGTTTGGAAATGAAACCGACCGTTCTGTTTCATAAAAACCCATCAGCAGTCTTCCGAGATGATCAGCTGTACGGTAGCGGGCGGAAGGCTCCTTGGAGAGCACCTTGAGAATGATCTCCTCCAGTTTGGCAGGGATGCTGGTGTTGTAATAACGAGGCGCAACAGGCTGATCTTCCCTGTGCATACGCGCAAGCTCGGCAGAATCCGAAGCGATGAACGGCAGTCTGCCAGCCAGCATTTCGTAGAGGATCACACCCAGGGAGTAAACATCCGAAGCCGGAGAGGGCGGCATGCCGCTGGCTTGCTCCGGCGAGAAATAGTGCGGCGATCCCCAGACGACTTCGCTGCGTTCATCGGGCGAGATAGTCGACAAAGCCCGCGCGATTCCGAAATCCGTTACTTTCAGGCGACTTTCCGGTGTGACCAGCATGTTGTGGGGCTTGATGTCGCAGTGCACCAATCCAGCGCGGTGGGCATACCCCACCCCACCACAAGCCTGGATCATCAACTCCAGTGCTTCGGTGATGCTGAAGCGCTCCTTTTGCTTGATGAGTGTTTTCAGGTCAGTGCCCGGCATGTACTCCATCACGATAAACAGGTGTTTTTGATCGAGACCGAAGTCATGCACGGTGACAATGTTGGGATGAGAAAGGTTTGCGGCTGCCTTGGCTTCCTGGCGGAAGCGTTCGCGAAAGGCAACATCCTGCGAGAAATCTTCGCGCAGGGCTTTAACCGCCACATAACGCTCGAGCATCAGGTCTTTGGCTTTGTAAACAATAGCCATCCCGCCTGTGCCCAACGTTTGTTCAAGTTGGTAGCGATCATTAAGTATGCCGAGAGTGCCCATACCTTGCCATTATAATGCAAATCGAAAGGCCGTCAGCCTCGGGTAAGACGAACGAACGCCTTTCAACTTTCCTGTTAGCTGCATAAATTTGTCATCACAAATAACTATTCGCAGCCCTTGTACACATTGCGAAACCAATCCACTGCACAGGATTTCAGACGCCCTGCTTAGGACCAATAAACCCCGCTCTCCAGACCTTTTTACTAAGTGGCTACGCGCAGTGAGATTCAACATCTCAATCTGAACCCCTGAAAATGCGAAAAATCCATATTTCTTTGCAAATTGCATGCCCAATTGCTTGCATTTTTGGCATTTAAAGTCTATAATGTGTGCAAGATTGTCATAAAGTGTCAGAAAGTGTCACGAAATTGAAAAGGAGCGCTGGTAAACCGGCGCTTCGGCAATTAAAGGGAGATTAGAACAAATGTTTTATGGAAGGTTTGAACACAATATTGACAAGAAAGGTCGGATGACTGTCCCCTCCACTTACCGGGAACAAACCGTCGAAGATCTTGTCTGCGTGACCAAAGGGCTGGACGGAAACTTGATGGCCTATTCCAAAGACAAGTTCGACATCATCGCTGACTCGATCAACAGCATTTCCATCACGGATCCCCACCTGCGCTCCATGCGTCGTGAAATCCTGGGTGGTTCTGCTGAACTCACTTATGACACTGTTGGACGTATCCTCATCCCGACACACCTGCGGAAGTTTGCCGGCATTGAGGAAAAAGTGGTCATCATCGGCGTAGGAGACAGCTTTGAGATCTGGGCTCCCGAACGGCTTGACGCGGAAGAAAACGCGAACAGCGACCCGAAAGCCAATGCTGACCGCTGGGCAATGTTCAATATCAATACCAGAGGAAATTGAGGAATGCGGTGAGCGAAGACCCCTTCCCGCACCGCCCGGTACTTTACAAAGAAACAATTCAATATCTGGCTCCCTCGAGCCCGAAGCGTTACCTGGATTGCACTGCCGGAGCTGGTGGCCATTCTGAAGGCATCCTGACCGAGAGTGCTCCATCCGGAGAACTCCTGGCACTGGACCTCGACCCCATGGCGATCGAACTGACCAGGCAGCGCCTCAGTCCTTTCGGCGATCGCGCGCAGGTGGTGCACGCATCTTACCTGCAGAGTGCCGATATCCTGCAAAACATTGGTTGGCAGGGCCTTGACGGGATTGTGATGGACCTGGGCGTGTCCTCGATGCAGCTCGACCAGAGCGAACGCGGATTCTCCTTCAGACACGATGGTCTGTTGGATATGCGCTTTGACCCTACCCAGGGTCAGACTGCCGCTGATCTGGTGAACAGGCTGGGGGAAGCTGACCTGGCAGACATCATCTGGCGCTATGGTGAGGAACGCTACTCCAGGCGCGTCGCGCGGGCAATTCTGAGAGCCAGACCCTTGACGACTACGGGGGAATTGGCAGAGGTGGTGCGGAATGCGATTGGCAGGAGCAAAGAAAAGCAGGATCCCGCCACCAGAACCTTTCAAGCCTTAAGAATTGCGGTCAATGATGAACTCAAGACCGTTGAACAGGCAATACCAAGCCTGATCGCACTTTTAAACCAATATGGGCGCCTGGCGGTCATCAGTTTTCACTCTTTGGAGGATAGACTGGTGAAGCAGGCTTTCAAACGCGAAAGCATCGACTGCATATGCCCTCCCGAGCAGCCAGTCTGCACCTGCGGGCACAAAGCAAGCGTCCGAATATTGACCTCCAAACCCATAACAGCATCAATGGAAGAGGTCGAAAGCAATCCGCGTTCTCGCAGTGCTAAGTTGCGGGTGGTTGAGAAGTTATAGAAGAATGGCACGGAAACTGCATGGAAAAGGCTATGAAAAAGAATCTCGTACAAGCCTATAAACAAGCCCCCTGGCGAACTCAAATCCAATGGATCGGCATTTTCTTGCTGGTCCTGGTTGGAATCGCCGTTGTTGCCGGTGTTTACCTGATGATCAGTGGACGTGCTGCCGCCGCCGGAAGGCGCATTCAGAGCCTTGAAGCTGAAATCAGCTCCCTTGAAATGGAAATCAACGATCTCAAGACTCAGTACGCACAAGTGTCTTCCGCAAAGTCTTTAGGCGAACGGGCCGATGCGCTGAATATGACCTTGTTGGATCCACTCAGGGCGATGTACATAGAAGTTCCCGGCTACATCCCTCCCTCACAACCAGCACTTGCCCCTCCCCCTGCCGTTGAAGACATCAGCACTCCTGTGCTTTTGCCTGAGTTTACGGCTTCCTTATGGGATTGGCTCCGGCTGCAGGTTTTTATTGAACCGAATCTGTCCGTCGAATCGCCCGAAAGCGATGGTACCGGGCTTATTTCACCCGCTCCGGCAGAGGTGACTCCATGAGAACTACAAATTGGAATCGTTTCTTCATTATTTGTGTGTTGGCGAGCGTGATTGCGGGCGCGGCTGGAATACAGTTGATCCGCATCCAAAACATTGAGGGCGCGAAACAGATCCTGGCTGACAGTGAAGCTTACCAGGGAATCAACCGCATGATCTATCCTGAACGCGGCAGCATTTACGACTCGGATGGCAGACTTCTGGCTGGTAACGAGGTGGTGTATGAGGTTGGTTTGGATCTACAGGCGATTCAACAGCCCGAAACCGTAGCCGCGGTTGCTTCCAGTGTTCTGGAGCTGGATTATGCCCGTACTCTTGGCTACACGCAGATGACTCCGGGAAATGGCAATCCTTACTTCATCGTGCTGGACGGCTTTGTCAGCAAAGACAAAATCGCCCAATTAGAATCCATAAAAGAAGACTATGCCAACCGCAGCACCAAACGTGGTGAGGTTCGTCCCAACCTGCTCGGCTTGGTTTGGACCGCGAACAATAAACGCAGCTATCCTGAAGGCACTTTGGCTTCCAATATG
The DNA here is from genome assembly GCA_002423495.1 of Anaerolineaceae bacterium UBA6105. Taxonomy (GTDB): domain Bacteria; phylum Chloroflexota; class Anaerolineae; order Anaerolineales; family Anaerolineaceae; genus Mesolinea. The sequence goes on from DIWN01000024.1 coordinate 33,857, forward strand.
CTGGGCTTCTACAGCTTTCTGGACCGCACAGATGGCATCGGCTATTTTGGCGTGGAGGAAGCCTACAATGAATTGATGGCTGGAGAGGCAAAACAGATTTACTCTGCCATTGACCCAAACCTGCTAACCTCCCTGGAAGAAATTCCCCCAGGTGTAACGGTGCAATTGACTTTTAATCGCGAAATCCAGGCGATGACCGAAAAGAAACTGGATGAGGCAATCGAGTGGTCTGGCGCTGAAAACGGAACCATCATTGTTTACAACCCCGAAACGGGTGAAATCATTGCAATGGCAACCGCGCCCAGGCTGGATCCCAACGAATACTGGAATTATTCTGACCTGTTTCCCAATCCAAAGCCGTATAACAGCGCCATCAGCAGCACCTACGAACCCGGATCGGTCTTCAAGGTTCTCACTATGGCAGCCGGTTTGGATTCAGGTGTCGTCACACCTAATACCACTTTTAATGACACTGGATCCCTTTACGTTGGCGGAGCAACCATCTACAACTGGAACATGGGCGGCTGGGGCGAAGTGGACATGACCCGCTGCATGCAGCACTCTTTGAACGTGTGTCTTGCCTGGCTGGGAATGGAGCTTGGACCAGACCGTTTCTATTCTTACATGAAATCCTTTGGCTTTGACCGCAACACCGGCATCGATTTGGGTGGTGAAAGCCATTGGCCTCTGAAATTGCCCGGTGATGGATTGTGGTACGAAGTTGACCTGGCAACCAATTCGTTCGGTCAGGGTATATCGGTAACTCCAATCCAGATGGTAACTGCCATCGGCGCGATTGCAAATGACGGAAAAATGATGGCGCCTCACGTCGTGAAGGCGATGGTCATAGACGGTAAGCAGTACAACATCGATCCCGTCGTGGTCGGCACTCCCGTTTCAGCAGAGACAGCACACACCCTAACCACCATGCTGGTCAACTCGCTCGAGAACGAAGCCTCGAACGCCCTTGTGGAAGGCTACAGCCTGGCAGGCAAAACCGGCACCGGTGAAATTGCCACTCCGCTCGGTTACACGAACTCCTCCACCAACACCTCTTTTGTTGGCTGGGGTCCTGCTGATGATCCAAAATTCCTGGTTTATGTCTGGCTGGAAAAGCCTGAAATTTCCATCTGGGGTTCCGAAGTTGCTGCCCCCGTTTTCTCAAACCTGGTTAGTGACCTGGTCGTCCTGATGAACATCCCCCCCGACAGCGTCCGCCTGGCGAACAAGCCGGGTGACAACAGCATTGCGGGAACGGAGTAGGAATGATGTTGACCCTGAGCCACGTTCTCAAAGCTCTAAGACCAGATGCGAATTATCAGATTTCGCAGGATTTTGAGATCTCTTGCGGCTGTGTTGATTCCCGCTGTATCAGTGAAAAGGGGCTTTTTGTGGCTTTAAAAGGCGAGAACACCGATGGTCACGAGTTTGTTGACCAGGCCTTCGCAAATGGGGCTGTTTTGGCTCTAACCGACCATGCCATCGAGAGCAATTACCCCGTTATTGACCTGAGCCAGGATAGTTTCGAGCTACCCAAAAGCGCTCCCTTCAGCTTGCAGACAGCTAATGCGCTATTAGCCTTACAGGCTCTGGCAAAGTATTGGCGGCAGCAGCACAACCTGACGGTGATCGGTATCACTGGCAGTGTTGGAAAGTCTTCAACCAAGGAACTGGCTGTCTCAGTTTTGAGAAGCCGGATGAAAACCCTGAAAAACCAGGGCAATATGAATAACGAAATTGGTTTGCCCCTAACCTTGCTCTCCTTAAATGAAAAACACAAGGTGGCTGTACTCGAGATGGGTTTCTATGTGGCAGGCGAGATCAAACTCCTGTGCGACATTGCCATGCCCCAGATTGGTGTCGTAACTAACATCGGTACCGTACACGCTGAACGAGCCGGCAGTATCGAAGCGATTGCCCGCGGAAAAGCTGAACTGGTGGAATCTCTGCCCGCCTCACCTGAGGGGCTGGCAATTCTTAATTACGATGATCCTCTTGTAAAAGATATGGCGGATCTGACCCAGGCGCGCGTCTTCTACTATGGTCTCAATCCTGAGGCAGACCTTTGGGCGGACGCAGTCGAGAGCCATGGGCTGGATGGCATCCGCTGCAGGATGCATTTCCAGGATGAGAGCCTCTTTGTCACAGCACCCCTGATTGGGCGCCACTCGGTTTACACCATGCTGCGTGCTGCCTCCTTAGCGCTCAACCTTGGCATGGACTGGGGCTCGATCTTCGACGCTTTCAAGGATGACCGCGTGCAATTGCGCATCGTGACCGTAAAAACCGCCTCAGGCGCAGTGTTGATTGACGATACCTATAATGCTTCCCCTGACTCAACCATGGCAGCCCTGAATCTGCTGGACGATCTTAAAGGTCGCAAGGTTGCAGTGCTCGGGGATATGCTTGAACTGGGACGCTACGAAGAAGCCGGACACAATAAAGTTGGCATGCGTGCCTCAGAAGTAGCGGACGAAATGGTTCTGGTGGGCACCCGCAGCCTGATCACCCGTGATGCAGCCGTCGAAAACGGTTTCCCGGTCGACATGGTGCATTGGTTCAGCGATTATCGTGGAGCCACTGCTTACTTGCGTGCAACATTGAAGACCGGCGACATCGCCCTGATCAAAGGTTCCCACAGCATGCACATGGAAAAGATCGTTTCAGCCCTGGAGGAGGCAGACTAATGAGTGGTTCCTCTCTGGCAATCGCCATCAGCAGCATCAGTTTTCTACTGACCGTCATTTGGGGCAGTCCCTTCATTCGCATGCTGCGACAACTGAACATCGGCAAGATCATCCGCATCGATGTGCCTGAGTCGCACATGGCCAAGATGAACACTCCCACCATGGGCGGGTTCATGTTCCTGATCCCAATTACCCTGCTGACCGTCATCCTGAACGCGGTTTCGCTTTTTGGCTCACGCCTGATTGGCTCCTCAATTCTTGTACCTCTGGCTGCCATGTGGGGCTTTGCAGCGATCGGCGCAGTCGACGATTGGGAAGGGATTCGCGGACCAAGGCGCGGACTGGGGATGCGCGGCAAGACCAAGTTTTTACTGCAATGCCTTGTGGCACTTGTGATTGCCTACGCCCTCAAGGAAATTTTGCTGACTCCCCACTTACTCTGGCCGACTTCCCCCATACCTCTCAACCTGGGCTGGTTCTACCTGGTTGTGGCCGCATTCGTGATCGTCGCCTACTCCAATGCCATCAATCTGACCGACGGGATTGACGGTTTGGCCGGCATGATATCCATCGGAGCCTTTGGCGCCTACGGCATCATAGCCCTCATGCAAGGCCAAATCTACCTCGGACGTTTTTGTTTCTCCATCATCGGAGCCCTGGCTGGCTTTCTGTGGTTCAATGGCAAACCCGCCGCCCTCTACATGGGCGACACTGGCTCCCAGGCTCTGGGAGCAACTCTGGCAGTGATCGCGCTCATGACCGGGCGCTGGCTTTTCCTGCCATTAATTGCAATCATCCCTACCGCTGAGGTTTTGAGTGTGATCATCCAGGTGTTCTACTTCAAGGCCACCGGCGGTAAGCGTATTTTCAAGAAAACCCCGATCCATCACCATTTTGAGATGATCGGTTGGGAAGAGAACCAGATCGTGATGCGCTTTTGGCTGATTGAGCTGATTGGCGCCATGCTGGGACTTAGTTTGGCATTTATGAGCTGATGAAAACAAATTATTCTGACAAAAAAGTAATCGTAGTCGGCGCTGCTCGCCAGGGCCTGGCAATTTCGCGCTTTCTCTCAAAAAAAGGTGCCCGGGTTGTGCTGACCGACGCCCGACCTGCAGCAGAGCTTGCATCAGCAAGTGCTGCCTTGGCTGGTTTGCCGGTGGAAATTGCCTTTGGCGGTCATCCGGAAAGCCTCCTCGAAGGAGCTGATCTTGTTTGCGTTTCTGGTGGCGTCCCCCTGACCATTCCTTTCCTGGTTTCTGCGCGAAACCAGGGGGTTAAACTCAGCAACGACTCTCAGATCTTCCTTGAAGAATGCCCTGCAACCGTGGTCGGCATCACAGGTTCTGCTGGAAAAAGCACAGCCACCGCCCTGGTTGGATTGATGGCGCAAAAACACTTTGAAGTAAAAAACAGCAAACATCAAGCCTGGGTAGGCGGCAATATCGGTAATCCACTGATTGAAAACCTCGACCAGATGGACGAGGATGACCTGGTAGTAATGGAACTTTCAAGTTTTCAGCTGGAGCTGATGACCAGTTCACCCCAGGTAGCGGCGATTTTGAACATCACACCCAATCACCTCGACCGGCATGAATCCATGCTTGCCTACATAGAAGCTAAGTCTCGCATTCTGCGATACCAACATCAGGGCGATGTGGCTGTTCTGAACCGCGACGACAAAGGTTCCTGGGATCTGCTTAATCAAACTCAGGCTGAGGTGATCAGTTTTGGGTTGAAAGCTCCTGGATATCATCAAAACGGCACTTATGTGGACAAGGGTCAGATCATGCTACAGATCGGGAATGACAAACTCAAAATGCTGCCGGTAGAGTGGATCAACCTGCGCGGCGAGCACAATCTTTATAACGCGCTGGCAGCTTGCGCGATTGCGGCAGGCGCAACCATTGGTCTGCCAGGCATTCAGCTTGGCATTGAGATTTTTGATGGCGTACCTCACCGCCTGGAGCTTGTGCGTGAACTGAACGGTGTCAGTTGGTACAACGACTCGATCGCCACAGCTCCCGAACGTACCATTGCCGCAATCAAATCCTTTGAAGAACCCATCATTTTGCTGCTTGGCGGACGCGATAAAAATTTGCCCTGGGACAAGCTCGCTCAACTGATCCGTAGACGTGTTTCACGTGTAGTGATCTTTGGTGAAGCCGGCGATCTCATTGCAGATGCCATCGGTCCCAAAAAGCCGGGGCAGGCCATGCATTCAGTCGTCCGCTGCGCCACACTGCAGGAGGCCGTCAAAACCGCGCACAATCAGGCTGAACCAGGCGATGTCGTCTTACTCTCGCCTGGCTGCACCAGCTATGACGCCTTCAAAGATTTTGAAGAACGCGGTCAGGCCTTCAGAAATTGGGTGAACGAACTATGATTAACGCAACCACCTCCAAATCCCGTCGCCGCTCCAACGTGCAATCCCTCTCATTTGATGTCGGACTGCTGTTGATTGTCGCCAGCCTGCTGGTCATTGGCTTGTTGATGGTCTATTCCGCCAGTTGGGACGTTTCGATGACGATCAGCAACAGTCAAAATTCCATTTTTTTAAGACAGGTGCTTTGGGTCGCGTTAGGAATAACAGGCGCAACAATTCTGAGCTATTTCGATTACCACCGTTATCGCAAGTTGGTAGTGTACATGATGGCTCTTGTGATCATAGCGCTATTTGCCGTCCTGGTCGTTCGGGAAGTGCGCTACAACTCTGCCCGTTCCTTATTTGAAGGCTCAATCCAGCCTGCAGAGTTTGCCAAGTTGATCTCGATCCTTTATCTGTCTGTCTGGCTTACCAACAAAAAAGACATGCTCAAGGATTTCAAAAACTACCTCCTGCCGCTGTCTTTTGGCGTCGGTTTCATTGTGGCATTGATCCTTGCGCAGCCTGACCTAAGCGCGGCTCTGACCGTGTTGATATTGGGTATCATGCTTCTTTTCCTCGCGGGTGGCGATTGGAAACATGTCGCCATTGTGGTCTTAGTGGGTCTTTTGGGTTCTATCTTTCTGATTAATGTGATGCCCACAGGCCGCCTTCGTTTTGCCCAGTATTTATCCGGACTCGAAAATCCCACCCAGAGCTCTTATCACATCCGGCGCACCTATGAAGCAATTATCAAAGGCGGCGTCTTTGGCGTGGGGCTCGGCAAAGCAAATACCAAGTTTACCGGACTGCCCCTGCCCCATACCGACAGCATTTTTGCTATCCTGGCTGAAGAGACCGGCATTGTTGGCGCAATGATCGTGATCGCGCTCTACATCATGCTCATCTGGCGCGGTTTCAAGATCGCACGCAACGCTCCGGATCAATTGGGATCCCTCTTGGCGTTCGGTCTGACGAGTTGGATCGTCATAGAAGCTTTGATCAATGTTTCGGTCATTGTGGGGTTGCTGCCCTTTGCCGGAAACGCCTTGCCCTTCATCAGCGCGGGTGGTTCCAGCATGACGGCAACAATGGCTTCCGTTGGAATTGTCATGAATGTTGCCCGGCAAGGAATGAACAATACAGCCTCTGAAAGGAGTACGACCAGTGCGACTGTTGATTTGCGCAGGCGGGACTGGCGGCGGAGTGTATCCGGCGCTAACCGTTACGGAGAGATTGACTGATGACACAGAGGTTTTGTGGGTCGGCAGCGAAGGTGGCATGGAAGCCGAGCTCGTCGCGCGGGCAAATTTGCCCTATCGCGGCATCCGCGCGGCTGGCGTCCATGGCGTATCACTCAGGCAATTGCCTGGTAATTTGGTGAAATTATGGCAAGGTTACAAGCAGTCAAAGCAAATTCTAAAGGATTACAAACCCGATGTGATGATGTTCACGGGCGGGTATGTGGCAATTCCTATGGCATTGGCTGGCCTGAAAGTTCGCACCTTGTTGTTCGTACCGGATATCGAACCAGGATTGGCACTGAAAACCTTAGCCCGCTTTTCGGACAAAATCGCGGTCAGTGTGAACGACTCGGCCAGGTTTTTCAACAAGAAGGAGAAAATTAAAGTGACCGGCTATCCCCTGCGACAGGACCTGATGAAGTGGACCAAAGCTGATGCTTTGGCATACTTTGGGTTTACCAGCGAGAAGCCTGTGATCTTATTCACTGGTGGCAGCAGCGGCGCGCGCTCAATCAATAAAGCAGTTATCGCCATTCTTGACGAGCTTCTGAAGCGCTACCAGGTGATCCACCTTACGGGGCACCTCGATTGGGAGACGGTAAAAACAGCAACTGCCAGCCTACCCCAGCAATACCAGGCTTTCCCCTATCTGCACGAAATGGGAGCGGCTTATGCCGCGGCAGACCTCGTGGTTTCAAGAGCCGGCGCGTCGGTGCTGGGTGAATACCCATTTTTTGGCTTGCCAGCCATTTTGGTGCCTTATCCATACGCCTGGCGCTATCAAAAGGTCAATGCGGATTACCTGGTGGAACGTGAAGCCGCAATTTTGCTGGAAGACCAGTATCTGCAGAGCCAACTGCTCGCGCAGATCGACACGCTCGTTCAGGACCAGGCAAAACTGCAGCACATGCAACGGGCAATGAAAGCACTCGCGCAACCTCAGGCAGCGGAACGAATTGCCAGCATGCTCTATGAAATGGTGGAGGATAGAGGCTAATATGGTTTCGCTCAACATCTTATTCACCATCTTTGTCCTGCTTTTTGGAATAATCGGAGCAGTGCGCGGTTTGCGCAAGGAACTGGTGGTGATCGTTTCAGGAATTCTGGCACTGTTTACGATCCAGGAAGTTCTGCCCCGTCTGCTGGGTGATCTGTCCGGCACAAAGGCTCTCTTTCTGGAATTGATCGTCTTGTTTGTCTGCGGCTTTTTGGGCTATCAGACCCCTGCTTTCCACCGCTTATCCGAGTCCGGACGTTTCAACCGGGATACCCCCATCGAGATCATTTTGGGGGCAGTGTTTGGAGCCGTCAACGGCTACTGGCTGGTGGGTTCAGCCTGGTATTTCATCGATAGGGCAGCTTATCCCTTCCCTTGGATCACAGCCCCAGACGCGGCAACTGAAACTGGTCAGCAGGCAATTGAACTTCTCCAGAACATGGTGCCGCAACTCCTCAATGGCAACGGGCTTTATGCGGCGATTGCCATCGCAGTTTTGATCATCATTGGAGTAATGATTTGATGAGTAAGGTGCATTTCATCGGGATTGGCGGAACGGGTATATCAGCCATCGCTCTCCTGCTGCTTGAAAAAGGCTGGCAGGTCAGTGGCACTGATAAGTCTGCTTCACGCTATTTCGATGCGGTCACTGCCAAAGGCGCTTATACCCTTCTTGGACACAGCCCTGAACTGGCGCTGGAGGCGGATCTGGTTGTGCGGTCATCAGCCGTGCGCGATGATGACCCCGAAGTCCTTGCCGCTCGCGAAAAGGGAATTCCGGTGCTTAAGCGCAATCAATTTCTACCAGGTCTGACTGCTGGCTACCAAACACTGGCAGTTGCAGGCTCACATGGCAAAACCACCTGCACAGCAATGCTGGTAACAATGCTGCGCGATTTGGACATGGATCCAACTTTCATCCTCGGGGCACAAATTCGCCCGCTGGGCACCAACGCACACGCCGGCTCAAGCGACCTGTTCGTGATCGAAGCCGATGAGTATGACTACATGTTCCTGGGTTTGAGCCCAAAGATCAGCTTGCTGACCAATGTGGAATATGATCACCCCGACTTTTTCACCACTCCAGAGGCTTACACCCAGGCTTTTGCAGCTTTTATCCATCGCACGCAAGTTGGTGGAGCTGTGATTGCCTGTGCTGAAGACGAAGGCGTACGCAAGCTCCTGGCAAATGAAGATTTCGAGGGCATCCAAATGCTGACCTACGGCTATAGCCCTGAATGCGTTTACCAGATTCAAAACGTCAACTGGAATGGTGACGGATACGACTTCAGCCTGATGCACTCACCTTCTCAAGAAAAATTGGGTGATTTTCGTCTGAAAATTGCTGGCAGGCACAATCTTCTCAATGCTGCCGGAACACTGGCCGTGCTTCACCAATCAGGTGTAAATCCCGCAAAGGCACAGGAAAGCCTTGCCGCTTTCAAAGGCACCGAGCGCCGGTTCGATCAGGTCTGCCACAGCGGAGATACCGTGGTGATCAATGACTATGGGCACCACCCCACCCAGCTAAATCTCACACTCGAAGCCGCTCACGAACTCTACCCTGACCATCGCCTCTGGGCTGTCTGGGAACCGCATACCTACTCGCGGACCGACCGGATGCAACAGGCTTTTACGACGGCTTTGCAACGGGCAGACCGGGTCGTAATTTTGCCGACCTACGCTGCCAGGGAGACCATCGAAACCGATACCCCCCGCCTGATCGCAGAGGATATTCCAGGCTCAAAAGCAGCCTGCTTCGCAGGATTTGCTGAGGCAGCCGATTTTGTAACAGAGCAAGCCACTGGATTGAACGTAGTGATCGTTTTCTCTGCAGGCAAGGGTCCGGAGTTTGCGAACATGCTTTGCCAGAGATTGGACGCAAGGAGGCAGAATGACTGAGCTGCCGCTGCGTAAACTACAAGCCCTCTTTGGCGAAAAACTTCAGGAAAACGTGCGTATGGCAAACTACACCACCACTCGCGTGGGAGGACCTGCCAGCGGAATGATTTCGGTCTACACCGCCGAGGAGATGCGCCGCACGGTCAAGATCTTGTGGGAACTGGATGTACCCTTCCGCATCCTGGGCAGCGGCTCGAACATGCTGGTCAGCGATTCCGGATACAAGGGCGTGATGGTGCATAACCGCTGTCACAATGTGCGCATCGATACCAAGAGCGAACAACCGGTTATCTTCGCTGAAGGCGGAGCAAACCTGGGCGCAGTCTCACGCCAGGCCAGCCTGCGCGGCGTATCTGGCTTTGAATGGGCCAACAGCATCCCCGGCACGGTCGGTGGAGCGGTTTATGGCAACGCCGGCGCGCATGGTTCGGATATCTCCACGTGCATGATCGTGGCGCAGGTTATTACCAAAGCTGAAGGCGAGCAGAGCCTCGACAGCGAGGGTATGGGCTTCCAATACCGCTCAAGCAAGTTCAAACGCAATGGCGAAGACATCGTCATTCTAAACGCCAGTTTCTTTGGAACAAAAGTGGAAAAAGAAGTTACACAGCGTTTGCTGCAGGAATTAACCGAAAAGAGACGCCAGACCCAACCAGTGGGTCCCTCTTTTGGGTCAACCTTCAAAAACCCGAAAGGCGACTATGCTGGCAGGCTGCTGGAAGCCGCTGGAATGAAGGGTGTGACTTCAGGACATGCTTCGATCAGCATGGTGCACGCCAATTTCATTCTCAACGATGGCGAGGCAAGCGCGCAGGATTACTACAGGCTGATCCGCCTGGCACAAAAAACTGTGAAAGAACAATTTGATGTCAGTCTCAAACTTGAAATCGAATTGTTGGGTGAATTTGAAGATGACTAAGAAGCTGAATCTTGTGTTGATTTTTGGCGGTCGCTCTGGTGAGCACGCAGTCTCCCTGCGCTCCGCGCAATCTGTGCTTGCCGCGCTGGATGAGACCAAATACCAGGTCTTCCAGGTTGGCATCACGACGGAAGGGCTTTGGCTCTACGGTTCAAACGCCCACAAAGCATTCCGTGAGGGCAGCTTTGAATCGCTCCAGGAAGCGCTGATACTCAATGATGGCAGCAAGCCGCATCTCTACATCCGCAAGGAAGATCGCCTTGAGAGCATCACCCCTATTGACGTAATTTTCCCGGTTCTGCATGGAACATTCGGCGAGGATGGAACCATCCAGGGCTTATTCGAAATCCACAATTGCGCCTATGCTGGCGCGGGCGTGCTTGGCTCATCCGTGGCGATGGACAAGGCTGTCTGCAAGCACGTGATGCAGTCCATCGGTGTACCGGTCTTGGAATACTCCGTTTTCACGCGCCGTGAAATCCAGTCCGATTTACCCGGGACGATTGATTTAGCGGAACAAGTCGCTCCTTATCCACTTTTTGTCAAGCCAGCCAATCTTGGATCCTCCGTGGGTATCAGCAAAGCCCACAACCGCGAGGAACTCACCAAAGCGCTGCAATTGGCAGCCCGTTTTGACCGCCGCATTTTGGTGGAGCGCGGCATCTCTCCCCGGGAGATCGAGATCAGCGTGCTCGGCAACACTGAAGTGGAATGCACAGTGCCCGGGGAAATCGTACCGGGAGACGAGTTCTATACTTATAAGGATAAATATCAGTCCGGTGATCCCGAAATTGCCATTCCAGCTCCCCTGCCAGATGCCCAAACAGCGCTGCTGCAGCAATACGCCATCGATGCTTTCAAAGCGGTCGACGGCGCAGGATTGGCACGGGTGGACTTCTTGATCGATAAAGCGAGCGGCGAAGTCTACTTTAACGAAATCAATACCATGCCTGGTTTCACAGAAATCAGCATGTACCCGAAACTCTGGCTCTACTCAGGGCTGAGCTATACCGAACTTGTAAATCGGCTGATTGAGCTGGCGCTTTCGCGTAAAGCCGAACAGGATGAGACCATCAGGAAGTTTGAGGAGTAAGATGGCGAGCGGTTCCAAAAGAACAACCAGGGCAGATGAGGTGCGAGCCCGCCGGAAGATTGAACCGGCGAAGCGCAAACCCATCCCGAGCAACCCTTCAGTGCGCGTCTCCAGAGACGCACAGAACGCCTCAAGGGTAGTCTCACGCCGATCCTATACAAGCACCCAATACAACAGATCAGCTGCTACGCGCAACCGCAGCCGTGTTTACATGCCCACCAGCACGCCAGGCAGCGAAGTTCGTTTGCCCGCCCTGCCCCAGTTGCATCTTAGCTGGCGTCTGCTCTCGGGTCTGATAGCTGTCGGAATGCTTGTCCTGCTGTTCATGATGGGGACTTCAACCGTTTTCGCGGTGGACCAGGTGAACCTGAGCGGCGGTATCCGTGTTCCTGCGGAGGAAATAAGCCAAAAAATTGACCTGCAAGGTGAATCAATCATCAGCGTCATACCCAGCGATGTTGAAAACCAGATCCTGGAAGCCTTTCCAGACATCAAATCAGCTGAAGTAAAGGTAAAGATGCCTGCCGGCATCGAGATTTTCATCCAGGAACGCATCCCGGCGCTGCTGTGGCTGAAAGATGAGGAAATCGTCTACTGGATTGACCAGGATGGCTACTCCTTCACAGTACGTGGGGAAGCCACACTGCCCATCCGCGTCTACGCCAACAGCGAACCGCCCCACCCCTTGGGTTGGGTGGAACCCGCACTCCAGCTGGGAGAAAGTGCAGTGGAAAGTGACCCAACCCCGCCATTGGTAGACCCCGCCTTCGTCACCACCGTGCAGAAACTGAACGGCATCAAACCTGCCGAAAGTCCCATGTTGTTCGACAAAGAGAGAGGACTTGGCTGGCTTGACCCCCACGGCTGGCAGGTTTACTTTGGCGATGATGATGAAAATATCGACATGAAATTGCTTGAGTACGCCAAGATCGTAGAGACTATTCTGGATAGAAACTTGCAACCAATTCTTATCAGCATGGAATTTCTACACGCACCTTATTATCGTTTGGAGCCTTAAACATGGAAGAAGAACCGATTGTTGTTGGATTAGATGTTGGGACTGCTAAAGTTTGCAGCCTGGTAGCCAGAGTTGAGAATGGCAGCAACCTGCGCATCCTGGGTGTGGGTATCGAACCCACCAAGGGCATCCGCAAGGGGATTGTGACTGATATCACCGCTGCCTCAGAATGTATTGCCCGTTCGATCGAGAAAGCTGAGAGAACTTCCGGCTTTGAGATCAACTCCGCAATCGTTAACCTGGCAGGAATGCAGGTTTCATCTACCATTAGCAAGGGTGCGGTTGGCATCTCCGGACGCGTGATTGACCAGGAAGATGTTTATCGCGCGCTGGATTCTGCCCAGGCAATCGCCGTCCCCCACAACCGTGAGATCGTGCATGTAATTCAGCGCGGTTTCAGCGTGGACGGGCAGGAAGGTATCCGCCAACCGGTAGGCATGCATGGTTTCCGCATGGAAGTCGAAGCCCACATCATCACCAGCGCTGCCTCTTCGATGGAAAACCTGCGCCAGTGCATTTCAATGGCTGGCATTGATGTTTCTCAGTTTGTCCTCAACCCCCTCGCTTCTGGTGAAAGCATCCTTTCGGAAACTGAACGCGAGATGGGTGTGGCAGTCATCGACCTGGGCGCAGGCACCACCAGCGTGGCAATTTACGTCAAGGGAGACGTCTTCCACGCTAATGTTCTTAGCGTTGGCGGCGACCTGGTGACCTCTGATATTGCCCAGGGTCTGCGATTGCCCCTTGAAGTGGCTGAAGAAGTCAAACTTAAGCACGGTTATGCCGTCCTCGAAGACATTCGTGAGGACGAGTCTTTCAATGTCATTACGTTCGGCTCTGAACAGAGCACAAAAGTTGAGCGTCGCGAACTGGTCAATATCATCGAAGCCCGTGTGGAAGAAATCTTCATGATGATCCACCAGGAAATCAAACATTCGGGCTACGACTCACTCCTGCCAGCAGGTTTAGTCCTGACTGGTGGCGGCAGTCAGTTGCCTGGAATACGCAAACTGGCAAGCAATGTCATTGGTCTGCCAGCCCGTATTGGAAAACCAGAGCGGATGGTTGGCTTGACCGACCAAATTTCGAACCCCGCCTTCGCAACCAGCGTAGGACTGCTGGACTGGGGCATCCTTTTCAGTGAAACAACCCAGATCGCTCCTGAGCGATCCGGAAAATCGCAGCGAGCTAACAACAACGCCAAAGCGGATGGCTTTGTTTCGTGGCTCAAGCGAATGTTGCCATAATCAGACAAGCACACAATTAGAGGAGATCAAAATGGAAGCAAAACAAACTGAATCATTCGCAAGAATCAAGGTTGTAGGCGTTGGCGGTGGCGGCTGCAATGCGGTAAATCGCATGATCGCCGAAGGGCTGCAAGGGATCGAATTTATTTCGATCAACACAGATGCCCAGGCGCTGCTCAAATCGCAGGCGGAAACCCGGGTGCGCATTGGCGACAAGTCCACGCGTGGCTTGGGTGCTGGCGGTGATCCAAAAATCGGCCAGGCAGCAGCAGAAGAATCAGCCGAGGAATTGTACGAAGTGCTCAAAGGCTCAGACATGGTCTTCGTGACCGCAGGTCTGGGTGGCGGCACCGGTACCGGTGCTGCGCCNNTTTGAAGGCGCTCATCGCTCCCGCTCAGCCGAACAAGGCGCAATGCGGCTCAAGGAACATGCTGACACGCTCATCGTGATCCCCAACGATCGCCTTCTGCAAATCGTTTCTAAAAATGTCGGTCTGAACGACGCCTTCCGCATGGCAGATGACGTTTTGCGCCAGGGCATCCAGGGCATCTCAGAGCTGATCACCATCCCCGGTTTGATCAATCTCGACTTTGCGGACGTCCGCACCATCATGTCCGAAGGCGGCGCAGCACTGATGGCTGTTGGTCAGGCTTCTGGCGAAGATCGTGCCAAGATTGCAGCTGAACAGGCAATTTCAAGCCAGCTGCTGGACGTTACCATCAATGGCGCCCGCGGCATTTTGTTTAACGTGACCGGTGGAACAAACCTGTCGCTGTTTGAGGTCAACCAGGCTGCAGCAATCATCAAGGAAACCGCCAGCCAGGATGTGAACCTGATCTTCGGTGCCGTTGTCGACGAGAACATGGGTGATAACATCCGCATCACCGTCATCGCCACTGGCTTTGATCGCCCTACGCCTCCCCAGGAGGCGGAGCCCGTTTTTTTTCGCCAGGAACATCCGCGTCAACAGCAGGACCGGCTAAGCGTCAACGATTCCCGGGCACAGAACGCGCGTGAAGAACAGCAAGCCAAGACGAACAAGCAGGAAGAATATGTCTACACCAGTGATGTGGATATCACCCTGCCCGCATTTGTAAGACGCGAACTGAGCAAACGCTCGAGTCGCTAGCAATTCAATCAGGATCTCCTGACAGTGCTGATTAGATTCTTCCTCCGGAATACCGGGGGAAGAATCACGGCGAGGCTGTAACAGTTCCCAATCTGGTTTTTGTGCTGAACAGAAATTTATTAGCCTGAGTCAATCTCGGGTTTTTTTGTTTCTTCCGGACAACAACGGCCAACTATCCGAGTGTGCAAAACCCAATTTCCCCTTGCAGTGCAAAATTAAACTCACAGCAAATCCAGGAAATTTCGGGGTTGCAAATACCTCTGCCGGTTTTAACATTTTATTAAAATACTGGTGCTTCTTCGTAAAAAGCCGAATCTACACGCAAAGAAAAGCCTTGTCTTAAAATCTTCTAAGTTTTAAGATTGTTGACCTGTTTTTTCTTGTTTTATCCAGGTGCCTGTGCTAAAATCCATATACTACCTGTAGGGGTGAAACATGTGGTTCCCCCCATATTTAGGGGTTTTATTTATAGGAGTGTTTAATGAAGTGCCCGTACTGCCAACACACAGATTCACGCGTTGTGGACACCACCAAGGATCTTAAGAATGGTGTTATCCGCCGCCGCCGTGAGTGTGAAAGCTGCCACCAGCGCTTCAGTACCAACGAGCGCATTATCATGGCCACTCCCCTGCTGATAAAACGAGACGGCACACGGGAAGAATTTGACCGTGAGAAATTGCTGGCCGGCTTGCGCACCGCCTGTGCCAAGCGCCCTGTTCCTGCGGCCGCACTTAATAATTTAGTAAATGAAATCGAATCTGAGTTGTTAAAACGAGGTCGTTCTGAGATAAATTCACGCGTTATCGGAGATCTGGCAATTAAGGGTCTTCTGAAATTGGACCACATCGCTTATATCCGTTATGCTTCGGTTTATTTGCGCATGGATGACCTCCATGCCATCAGGGACGAAATCGACCACCTGCTGTCTGAAGAAGAAAAATAATTTACAGAGGAATATCATGCCAGAACCGACAGTTAATCATTCGGGACTCATACAAACACCCCCCCTTCCAGAAGGTTTACCTAAGATTGAGTTAAGCGAAAACTCGCGCCAGGTGCTTGCCAGGCGATACCTGCGGCGTGGCAATGACGGTAAACCGGTGGAAAGCATTGACGAATTATTCTGGCGCGTCGCCTGGCATGTTGCTGATGTCCCGGAGCGGGAGCACGATCAGGAAGCACTCGCAGAAGCCTTCTATAACATGATGGTTTCGAAATCCTTTTTTCCCAACTCGCCGACCTTCACCGGTGCCGGCACCCCTCTGGGGCAGCTGGCAGCTTGTTTTGTTTTGCCTGTTTCAGATGACATGGGGCGTGCGTCGGATGGTATTTTCAGCACCCTGCGCAATGCTGCCCTGATCCAACAAACCGGCGGCGGTAATGGTTTCAATTTCTCCCGACTTCGTCCCCAGGGCTCAATTGTCAACACCTCTGCTGGTGAGGCAACAGGTCCGGTTGGCTTTCTGAAAGTCTACGACGACGCCTTTGGAGAAATTGCCCAGGGTGGCACGCGTCGCGGAGCGAATATGGGAGTGTTGCGGGTCGATCATCCGGATGTGGAAGCCTTCATTCGATGCAAAACCAGTGAAATGGCCATCACCAATTTCAACATCTCACTGGGTATCACTGACAAATTCATGCAGGCGGTCGAGGATGATGCTGATTGGGAACTGCGTTTCCCGGATGTCCATCATCCATCCTACAAAAAATTCCACGGCACAATCGACGCAGCCGAACGCGCTGGTGTGCCCATCAAGGTATTCAAAACCATTAAAGCGCGCAAACTGTTCAACCTCTTCGTAACCCAGGCGCATCACAACGGCGAACCGGGTGCGCTCTTCCTGGATGCCGCTAATCGCCATAACCCGGTTCCTCACCTATACGAATTGGAAGCGACGAACCCCTGCGGCGAACAGTGGCTTGGTCCTTATGAAAATTGCTGCCTCGGGTCTATCAATTTAGCCCAAATGCTTGGCGAAAATGGCACGTTGGACTGGGAAAAACTGCGCCAGATGACCAAGACTGCCACGCGCTTCCTTGATCATGTTGTGGATAAGAACGCATATGTTCCAGCTGTTCCGGAATTAAGAGAGTCTGCACTCAAAGCCCGCCGCATCGGCCTGGGAATTATGGGCCTGGCAGACCTGATGTATCACTGCGGTGTGCGTTACGGCTCAGAAGAATCCCTGGAGTTCTGTGGGCAAGTCATGGAGTTCATCCGCTACTTCTCGATGGAGACCAGCATTGAGATGGCACAGGAGCTCGGCGCCTTCCCTGTCATTAAAGGCAGCATTTATGACCCCGAAAACCTCACTTGGGAAGCCCCTGCGCCCCTCTTCCCCTATAAGCGCGACTGGCATCGGCCCGAATTGAACTGGCAGGAGATCCTTGAAGGGATCAAAACCCACGGCATCCGTAACGCCGCCCAGACCACCATCGCCCCCACAGGAACCATCGGAACGGTGGCTGGCTGCGAGGGCTATGGTTGCGAACCTGTTTTCGCCCTTGCGTACGTCCGCCATGTCAATGACAACGGAGAGGATCTGCTGCTGAACTATGTCAGCCCCTTCTTCCAAAACGCGCTCAATGCTGCCAATTTGCCTGAAGAAACGAAAGAGATGGTCATCAAAAAGGTCATTGAACAAGGTTCTTGCCAGCACATTGAACAGCTTCCACAGCACATTCGCAATGTATTCGTGGTTTCTTCCGATGTCTCTGCCGACGAACACATCCACATCCAGGCTGCCTTGCAGCGTTTCGTGGATAACAGCCTGAGCAAAACGATCAACTTCCCCGAGGGCACTACGGAAGCAGAGGTCAGTGAAGCTTTCATGAGTGCCTGGAAACTGGGCTGCAAAGGCATTACGGTCTACATCACTGGTTCCCGTGACAAGGTTGTTCTGGAAACAAAGGCAACCATGGACAAGAAAGGAAACTTGTCTTCGCCGACCATGATGCTCTTTGAGGGTGGAGAGGAAACACAACTTTCGTTCTGGAAGGACACAAAAAAGCCCCGCCCACGCACGCTCCACGGCTACACCTACTCAATCGAGACACCCCTTGGGAAAGCTTTTGTCACCATCAACGAAAATGGCGGTTCACAACCTTTTGAGGTCTTCATCAACACTGCCAAAGCTGGCTCTGAGACCGCTGCGCATTCAGAAGCCCTGGGGCGCTTGATATCTTACATCTTGCGCCTGGCCTCGCCTGTTGAACCGCGCGAACGTTTGAAACTGGTCATGGAGCAACTCGCTGGCATCGGCGGTGGCAGATCGCTCGGCTTTGGACCCAACCGTGTACGCTCCCTGCCGGATGGCATTGCAAAAGCCCTGGATGAATATCTCTTCCAACAACACTGGGAGAAAGAAGAAGAGGTTCTTGAAAAGCCTGTTGAGCAAATTCCCATGCCCGGCATCGATTCCCCCATCCATAAGATCGGAGAGTTATGCCCGGAATGTGGTCAGGCGACCATGATCAACGAAGAAGGCTGCCGTAAGTGCTATACTTGCGGCTACAGTGAATGTTAATTTTTTCGCTTGTGCTAATATAAATTTGTTAGACTAATTCAATAGGAATTTGTATCACAGAATTTGTATCAATTTAGATTGACATTTATCGATTAAGGTGTGATAATAAAGATGCGCGCGGCTTGGGTGCCCCCCTCACCCAAGCCGCGCGCATTTAAGATCAGGTTAATCCTGCCATTCCAATTCGTAGTCGTTAATGATAACGCTCTCACCTTGCTGGATTCCCGCAGCGCGCAAAGCCTTTTCGACCCCGAGCCCCATCATCAACTTCTGGAAGCGCCTGACCGAACCCGGTTGGTCAAAGTAGGTCATTGCGGCGGCTTTCTCAATGCGTGCTCCGGAGACGACATAACCTTCTTCGGTCTTCTCGATTTCAAAGGCGTTCGGGTCGACCTCTGCCCGGTAAACCGGCATTTCAGTTTTCTTTTCCTCTTCAGGAAGTTCGTTCAGCGTTTGGAAAACCTTCCACATCAGCTCCCTCAGGTTGTAATGGCTGACAGCTGAAATTGGCATCAGCTCCACTCCCATGCTTTTAAAATCCAATTGCAGGGATTCTAACTTCTCAGCTACATCTGGTAAATCCATCTTGTTGAGTACAACGATCTGAGGACGTTCTCCGAGCAGATCGTCGAAGAGTTCAAGCTCGGCATTGATGGTATGGTAGTCCTCCAGGGGATCCTCAGATAGGCCATTCAATACATGCACCAGCAGGCGCGTGCGTTGAATATGCCGCAGGAAGTCAAAACCCAAACCGACCCCCAATGAAGCTCCCTCAATCAGACCTGGAATATCTGCCATCACAAAGCTGCTGTCCAGGTCAAGCTGGACCACGCCCAGGTTTGGCTCCAGAGTTGTGAAGGGATAATCTGCCACCTTGGGTCTGGAGTTCGTTGTTGCGGCTAAAATGGACGATTTTCCGGCATTAGGCAGTCCAACCAGGCCAACATCCGCGATCAGCTTCAATTCAAGTCTGATGTTGAATTCTTCGCCGGGTTCGCCCTTCTCAGCCGTGAGCGGCATTTGATTACGGCTGGTCGCGAAGTGCTGATTGCCCCTGCCTCCTCGCCCTCCCTTGGCAACAATCAAACGCTGACCAGGCGAAACGAGATCTCCAATCAACTCAGCCTTATCATCATCGTAAACCACCGTCCCCGGTGGAACGCGTACGATCAGGTCATTTGCAGACCGACCGCTGCGGTTTGAGGGTCCGCCATTCTTGCCGGGATCGGCAAAAAAATGTTCGTTTTGGTGAAAATGACTCAGGGTATTGAGGGTCGGAACTACCTCAAAGATTACATCCCCACCTTTGCCCCCGTCCCCACCATCGGGACCACCACGCGGGCGGTATTTTTCGCGGTGCATATGCACTATTCCATCGCCGCCTTTTCCAGACGCGACCTTAATTTGAACAGAATCAATAAACATAGTTACTCTTTCGTATTTGCTTAGGCTGAGTCTATCATAATATAAATTGGGTTCACATAGCGGGACAGTCTGACCCGTACGCGCTCCTATTAAAAAAACAACCGGTCAGTGGCTGACCGGTTGTTTGCTGGATCAAAATTACTTGCCGAATTTCTTCTTCAGGATATCCTCAAGATCAGGCTTGCCGATCTCCTCAAGCTCATAGCGCACGCGCTGGGAAGGTTTTTCAATCTTCATCACACGTGTCAGATCGATCGGCGTACCGATGATGACCATGTCCACATCTGCGGCTTCGATGGTTTTCTCCAGGTCGCGGATTTGCTGATCACCATAACCCATTGCCGGCAAAATATTGCCAGTGTCGGGGTATTTCTTGTATGTGGCAAGGATCTCGCCGACCGCAAATGGTCGTGGGTCCACGATCTCTGCTGCGCCAAAGCGCCGTGCAGCCACCCAACCGGCACCAATCTTCATACCGCCATGGGTCAGCGTGGGGCCATCTTCCACCACCAGCACCCGCTTGCCGCGGATTGATTCGGGGTCGTCCACATAAATCGGGGAAGCGCCTTCAATGATGATCGCGTTGGGGTTGATGTTGTGCACATTCTCGCGCACTTTGATGACATCATCAGGATTGGCAGTGTCGACCTTGTTGATCACAACCACGTCCGCCAGGCGCACATTAACTTCACCAGGATAGTAGGCACTTTCATGCCCAGGGCGCAGGGGGTCTGCCACAGTAATTTGCAGGTCAGGCTTGTAGAATGAAAAGTCGTTGTTTCCGCCGTCCCACAAAACAACGTCCACTTCTTTTTCCGCTTCGCGCAGGATCGCTTCGTAATCCACACCGGCATAGACGATGACGCCGTTGTCGATGTGAGGTTCGTATTCCTCGCGTTCTTCAATCGTGCACTCGTGCTTATCGAGGTCAGCATAGGTCGCGAAGCGCTGAACACGCTGCTTCACCAGGTCTCCGTAGGGCATGGGGTGGCGGATAG
>DIWN01000078.1 GCA_002423495.1 Anaerolineaceae bacterium UBA6105
GGACATTTCTATCTAGCCTTGACATAAATCTAACTGGGATTTGTCTTGACAAAGAATATTCCAATTACATCCATGTGTAGCTTTTAAAATAAACTGATCGGGTAAAAGATCAAAATCGATATCGTTTGCATCAGAAAATACACCATACAACTCATTTAGAATATGACTACCGACCTTATTGGATACATACTCCCGTACAGCATACTTGTCTGCCAATTGTGTGTAAAGAGGATTACGATCATATAACTTCAACCATTGGATCTTTTCATTAAACCTTATCGGGTTATTAAGATCCAACTTTTGATGGAGAGTTCGCCGAAACTTAGCAACACAATAAATCTTATCAAAAAACAATATCGAGGTTTTGCTCGCGAAATAAAGACTGATTTCCTCTATCATCCGAAAAAAGTAATAAAATGATTTTTCCTTAAAATGCTTTATCATAATAATTTTTCTCTCAAATGAAAATTACTAATGGATTTTTTTTCGATGCTGTGAAGGAAAGGACTGCAATTTATAAAATCGGAAAGGTTAAAAAGCCTGATTTTCATTACTAAGGCAAGTAATGTCTTACCTCTTAACAATTTCTTCGTAAAGATTGTATATTTTTTCCATCATCGCATCGATGGTAAAAAAGTCCTCTACCCGTTTTCGACCTGCCAGCCCCATTTTGGATCTTAGTTCTGTCGAGCCGAGCAATTCCAAGATCGCGTCTGCCAATGCATCCGCATTGTCTGGTGGAACCAGAAAGCCGGTCTCAGGTGTAACAATATCTGTGGGTCCCCACACATTGGTAGAAATCACAGGCTTTGCGCATGCCATCGATTCAATGATGGTCCGTCCAAACGGTTCTCGGCGACTGGGTATAACTGAAACATCAAAGTAAGGAATAATTTCGTAACTGTTCTGTACAAAACCGGTAAAAATTACATTTGATTCTAATCCAAGTTCCTTGACCAAAGATTTAAGCGAAAGGATGTACTGGTCAAATATTTTATCCTGATCATTTCCAACGATTAGAAATTTCGTGTTAACCTGCTTTTTTACTACCTGGGCAGCCGCCCTGATGAAAATATCCTGACCTTTTTCTGGAACCAAACGCCCAATCAAGCCAACAATTTGAAATACTTCTTTAATGCCGTACTTGTCATCCAAAAATGGTTGAACAGGGAATTTATTTACATCAATCGCATTGTGTATAACCACACCTTTATTACCGAGATTATGTTGATTTTGCCAGGAGGAGATGGCAATATTTGCAGCTGCTTGATTTATCAGAAACTTTGAACTTCTATCAAGCGTTATATCCCGATGATGAATGATCATTGGTGTTCTGGTTATTTTGGCTGGAAGCCAGGAATAATAAGCGTCTGAGCACTGATTGTTATGAACAATATCGATCTTATTATGTTTGATAAAATGAACCAGGTCAGGAAGAGCAAAAGCTTTTAGAATGGGATGGAAAATGTTACCAGATTTTAACCGTAAATAAGGAGCCCCGATCTTTTCTAACGATTCAGTCAATTGACCCTCATAAATTGAGGCATAGAAAGGTTGAACTTTATTTCTGTCCAAGCAGCTAATAAGGTCAAAGATACTCCTCGAAGCACCAGCTTCAATACTTTTGATTGAAGATAAGTACAGGACGTTAATAGGACTCCTCATAGTCGATAAATCTCTCAGTAGATCAGCTAAAATAAGTTGGTTTTGTGATTCTTGATTTATTCATCAAGATTTTAATTTACTTATGATCAAACCCTGACAACCAAGGAATTATTTATTATCCATTTTCGACTTCAAAATACCATAACTCTCGCAGGTTTGTGATGCGAAGCGTTTGATGGAATTATCTGAAATTTTTTGAAAAGCATTTGTCCCTTTTTCTAAAGAATTCGAAATTAAAGACGATTGCATGACAGCTTTTAAAGAGTCCAGACTGCCTGGATCATAAAGCCACCCACAATCAGGTTCCAACAATTCCGGCAGACAGCCCATACGGGGTGCAATAACGGGTCTTGAAAAGGACATGGCAAGGATGGCAGATCCAGAGGTCAGGATTTTTGCAAACGGCAGCACAACGATATCGCTTGCGTTAAAAAAGTACTGTAAATCATCATCGGGGATGAAATAAAAGAATAATTTTATTCGCTTGTCGGATTCCGATAAAAATTGTAGATTTTCAGCATAAGCTTTTTGGGCACCTGGATTACCCGCAATAACTAACACACAAGGCTCTTCTGTTAAACTCTTAAATGCATCAACCAACATTTCGATCCCTTTATTAGGACGAATACCTCCTAAGAACAAAAAGACACGATGGTTTTCTAAAATCCCCAAACGCTTTTGAGCGTCTTCTTTTGTGATTGCATTTGAATATTTTCCAATAAAATTTGGGTGGGATACTACGTATATCCCACTACCTCTTCCATAACGAGCTTTAGCTTTTCGCCCAGCTTCTTTACAATGAACAATCACTCGCTCAGTTAGATTCACAGCGACCCAATGTCCCAAATAATCCACCCACGCTGGCTTAAGCGCATTTGTTGGTTCCAGGTTATGAAGGGTCAACACGGTTCTATATCCCAACAGGCGAGCCAAGATCAGGTAAATCGTCAACCTGAGAACATATATCAAGCGCGCCCGGGTATGACTGCTGTTGCAGTACAACGATTGAAAATAATGGATATGAATGATATCGATCAGCTTTCGATGCTTAAACAACCAGCCGATCTTATAGCATTCGGGTTCCTCAACAACTTCAACACCAGCATCTTTTAATCCGGAGGCGAGCATGGTCCAATACGGATTGCCAGTCATCTGGGATAGCATAGGAAAAAAAACAACCTTGTTTCTCATTCTTTCATCTCAGTTGTCTTGTAAACACTTTCGCAAGTAAGTATCGATTTGAGAAACATAGGTTTCCACAGAAAAGTTGTCCTCTACGTAATACCTGGCATTTTCAATGATCTCCAGATAGAAGGCTTGTTCAGTTTTAAGTTTCTCTATCCAATCTGCTGCTCCGATAAAATCCCCTTCATCCAAAATTAATCCCGTCTGGGCATGTTGCACGGATTCTTTTGAGCCTTCGTTGCCATAGGTGATCACCAGGCATCCACTGGCCATCGCCTCAAGGGGAACCCTTGAAAACCCTGTCTTAAAGAAACTGGTGAAAAAGCAGATATCCGTCTGCAGGTAGATTGCGCTCAATTCTTGCTGGCTAACCATTGGGCGGAAATCGACCGAGCCGTTCAACTCCAAGTCATTGGTGATCTTCACCAGTTCGTTGTAATAGGCTTCGGACTGCACTTCCCCAACAATCGTCAACTTTGCAGGGACCTTCCTTTTTCTGAGCTCGTCCACTAAAAGGATGCCATCTTTGCAGCCCTTTTGCTCCTTTATCCTGGCAGGGATCACGATGCTTACGGGGGAGCTGATCTTACTTCTTGCCTGAAATGGAAATCTGGAAATATCTATTCCAGAGTGGATTACAACTTCATCACCCAATGGCACTTCCATCTTGCGGGCATGCTCCAAATTTGACTTGCTATTAAAGTAAACCTTCATTTGCACAGGCCAGTCCCAGTCCGATAAAATTCTGCCCCCGCTAATTAGATGAGCATATTTTTTTATACCTTGCTTTATGCAACGCTTGATGGCGCTGTCCTGCGCGTTTTTGAAGAAATACAACCCCCGTTTCTGCAACCTTGAGAGGTAGATCATCTCTGAACCGCCCTCATCGTGCATAATAGGGATTCCCAGTCTTGCCAAAAATGGCAGGATGGCATCCGACAGGTTTTGCATATGCCATAAATAAATTAGATCGGGGCGAAAGCTCTCAATACTCTTTTCAATCTTCTTGAGATCTTTTGTGTCAGAGTGGATTCTACGAAACACATTGCCGCCAGATGACTTAAGGCTCAAAACACGAAGCACAGAAAAGGGCTCCTTTTCTTCAGAGGAAATCTTAGATGCAACTTGGTTTGTGATCATGCAGATTTCATGTCCTTTTTGCCTTAGACCCTCAAGAACATCCTTGCATCTGAGAGAGTAACCACCTTGATGAAATGGAGGGTAAAAAGCTGTAATAACCAGTAGCTTCATATTACTTAACAATACTCAAAACTTCCATTAAAGTACTAAGTTAAATGAATCCACAATTTTTTAAACAATTGTTTATTCATAAATTTCTTAGGAAAAAATAGAAAAAGCCTCAGAGCCATTGAAAACAACCAAATTTTTGAAAACTTAGGCGAAATAACTAGCATTTCTTCACTAATTATTCTAGCCTTTTCGTATTCTTTAATATCGAATAGTTGAATTAATAAAGGCCTAAAAACCTTTATTGTGAATAATGATTTTGTTTCTCTGTCAATCAAATTTTTATTTGAAAAGATAGTAGATCCAATAGCCACAATTGAGTCAAATCGCTTAAGTGCTGCTCGATTTTCATTCACCTTTGATAAACGCTCAACACATTCATTCTCACGAACGTAGCATAAAACTTCAGGCACATGGCAGATTTTTATTTTTTTAACACCTGCTCGATATTCATACTCACGGTCTTCCCACGACCAACCAGGAAACCAAGGACCAATTAGATTGCTAGCATTTTTGGTCCACAAACATGCACTGGTGCTCCAAGGTCTACCATAAAAGAGAGTTGGTATGATTGAATCGAAAGACTGATCATTGCGACTACGAAGATTCTTAAGATCAATCTTCTCAGGATCTGAAAACAAAGCTGTTTTGCAATAGCACATACCTGCTTCTGGATGTGATTGGAGCGTTATCACCACTTTTTCGAAAAACTGAGGATGCCAAAGATCATCCGAATCAAGATAAGTTATGAAATCCCCAGTGGCTGCCTGCCTTCCGGTTTCCCGCGAAGCGCCAGGGCCTTTGTTCTCTTCATGCCGAATGACTTTTACTTCAAAACCTGGTCCCGACGAAACTTTTGGCGTAAAAAGTTCATCCGAAAGATCATCAACTATGATTAACTCAATTGGACGGTGTGTTTGTTCATAAACCGACTGGATCGACTCGTTTACCAGGTCAAAACGGTTATGAACAGGCATTATCACCGATACAAAGAAATTAAAACTTTCCATGAACTTTATTCTGACATCAATTCTTTTTTTGTCTAAATGCCTTCGTAATGTAAAATAGAGCTGCCCAAAACTCTTTGCTTATAAGTGCGCATGGGTTGTTTTGCACACAATTTTTTAAGCAACGAAGACGTTCTTTCGGGGTATACCGAGAAGACTTAGATAATTTCAGCCAATGCTTGCTACTATTTTTCTTATAAGCCTTTATTGACTCATAATCTGACAAAATTTTCTTTCGCTCTCGATCATTCTCCTCATACCCAATTATCAAATTGTTCTGTGATTTCGCTTCAGCATGAACTCGAAACGCTGTTAAATATTCTTTCAGTATAAGTGGTGGATTTTGTTTCGAAAAGCGAAGCAATAATTCAGTGTCCATTGCGATAAACAAATCCTCATTTATCGATCCAAAGTCGTCAAAAAGATCACGCGAGAAAAATGTAGAAACCTGCCTGATCTTATTAGTTGGAATTGTTGCCGCATCAATCCAGGATAAAAAAGAGGATTTCATCTCTCCAATGACCTTACTATTTTCGTCAATCACAAAAGCTTGACCAATTATCATTTTGACTTTTGGGCTGTTATTGAAAGATGATGCTACCTTTTTAAAAGCATCCTCCAGGCAAATATCATCTGCATTCAGCCACAGAAGGATTTTACCTTTTGATACTTTAATTCCCTTGTTAATCGCATGGCTTTGACCGCGATCTGGCTCACTGACCCAATAAGTCAGCCAGGGCTCATACTTCTTGATGATCTCCACGCTGCCGTCAGTGGAGCCACCGTCAATAATGATATATTCCAGGTTAGGGTAATTCTGCAACAATACCGAGCGGATAGTTTCTTCCAGGTAGTCAGCCTGGTTAAAGGAGGGTGTGACGATGCTGATCTTTGGCCAGGGCAAACCATCCGGCATTTTGGCAGGAAGTACTGAGCTGGCTTCGGTCCACGGCCAACCAGATTTACCTGAAAGTGGAAGCGGAAAATCTTGAGAGTCAGATTTCATATATCCTTCTTGTTTTGTTTTCCTCTCATGAAAACACTCGCATACCAACGAAGTGCCCTAATAAATTTTTCATCTCCTCCGTAGAATAATGTCACAAATGAGTAAAAAATTTTGTGCATCCCTTTGCTTATTAATCTACTATTTGTTATAGATTGTCTAGCGGACCAATATGCCAATGAACTCTCAGGAATTTGTCTGACATTAAAATTCTTGAGTCGCAAATACATACAACCTAAATAACTATCAAGAAGGTGACCTTTTACTGATGGGTTAGTATCATGAAATAAGACGATTGCTTTATCGCTCAGTGCTGGAAGAATTTTGAAGAAATCGTTTACAACAAATTCGGCATCATGACAGGCATCAATGAATGCCAGGTCAACGCATTTTGGAGGAATATATTCTAAAATATTTAGGTTCTTTGTATTCTCATATATTTGTGTCACCCGATTTTCATAGCCATTATCCCGATATACCTTGCCAATTTCCTCTTTAGACAAAGTAAATGTGATAATACTTCCGTCAATCTGCTCTGGAAGAGCATTTACAGTAATCACTTGAGCTTCACTTTCGGAACATATGTTTGCAACTGTGTTACCGTGTGCCGTACCCAGTTCAAGAATTGTGGAGGGATTTAGTTGTTTAATTAACGAGATTAGGATTGAATAATCTTTGAAGCAAGGGTCCCCAACAAAAGGTGGCAGGCAAATATTTGTCGATACCTTTGGCGTGTGCTCTCTAAAATTTTCGACAACCAGACCCATTTCTTCAACAGGTAACTGATAATTTTTCCAGAAGTTAGCCCAAATTACTTTTTGAATACTCATTTTTATTAATTCTTTTGTCATTAGGGAATCAGTTTCCAATCATGTGGTACAGCAATTAGTGATCTCGTATTTTTTGGTGCAAGACCAGATTCAAACACATCCTTTGCTTCAATTGAAAATGTACCAAGATTCTCATTCCACCACAACCATTCTCTATTTGGGACTGCGAGACCACATCCAAAAATGTAATCCCCACCAGTTAATGGAATATTACGAATAATACATTTTCCTTCTCCAAAACCTTCTTTTATGGTCATCGGAATTTTTGAATCCGGCTGGGAAGATAAAAGAATAAGGGATTTTCCAAAATGATCACTAATTTTTATTACCAAGGAGCCATTTTTAATAGTTCGATTTGAGTAATACTTAATGCTAAGGACTACATCATCCCAAGTAAAAACAAGATTCTTTGGTTTACCAGATAAATCTTCGATTTCAACTGATGTTACGTGTATATCATCAGATATTTCGTTGTTTTGAAAAATTACAGAGTGAGGCAAAACGTCTTGACCTCGAACAGGTATCTTTTTGAGATATTCATTTACAACATTTTCAATAGTCGAAGCTTTTGTTACTCTTCCATCTTGAAGCAAGATTCCATTTTGGCACAATTGCTCAACAGCAGCCATGTTATGACTGACAAACAGAACCGTGCGGCCTTCGGTGGCCACATCGCCCATCTTGCCCAGGCACTTCTTCTGGAACTCGGCATCCCCCACCGCCAGGACCTCATCCACGATCAGGATCTCGGGGTCCAGGTGGGCGGCCACGGCAAACGCCAGGCGCACATACATGCCGCTGGAGTAGCGCTTGACAGGCGTATCGATAAACTTTTCCACCCCGGAGAAATCCACAATTTCATCAAATTTGCGCGTGACTTCCTCTTTTTTCATGCCCAGGATAGCGCCGTTGAGATAGACGTTTTCGCGCCCGGTCAGCTCGGGGTGGAAGCCGGTGCCGACCTCCAGCAGGCTGCCGATGCGCCCCTTGACCTTGACCACGCCGCTGGTGGGGGCGGTGACTCGCGAGAGGATCTTGAGCAGCGTACTCTTGCCGGCGCCGTTGCGCCCGATGATGCCCAGCGCTTCGCCCTGCTGGACGGTGAACGAGACGTCGTCCAGCGCCAGGATGGTCTCGCCGATGCGCTCAAAAGCGTCTTTTTGACCGATGCGGGTGTAGGGGTCGGGTTGCTTGCGGACTCTCGCCCACCAGCGGTTGAGATCGCGGGAGATTGTGCCCGTGCCAATCACGCCCAGGTCGTATTGTTTGGTGAGGTGTTCAACGGAAATAACGGGTTTAGTCATTGTTAATTTATTTTACCTAACTAAAAAACGATAAATGCCAGAATCGGTGTCGAAATTTGAAATTAATAATTCCGGATTATAGCCTGTGGTTGTATCATCAAGAAGCAGAATTTTTTCGGGTTGAGAAAGAATGTGCGAGGAATTATTATGAGGATCAACATAAATGAGAAGGGTTTTTGACCATTCGATCTCATCAGGTATTTGGTTCAAAAACCCAACATCACGATCCAGATAGTAATAAAAAGCTTCCAATGTTTGATTATTGTAAAGGAGCCTGATTGCATTTCTCGCGTCCCACCTCCAAGTAAAAGGCAAGATTTGAAAGTATTCAAGGTCGTCATACCCAGCGATTATGATGCCAACGTTGGTGTCATCCTGCAAATCTGGGGCAATTTCAATCGTTTTATTCCAGATAAACTTTTGATCTTCCCATGAGATAAACCTTTGGTTTTGGGACCATAACTGAAAAAACATACCGAGAATTACAAAGGGTATTATTAGTAAAATTGTTTTCCTGCTAATTTCTTTGTAGGTTTTAACCTTTAATGCTACAAGCGATGAAATTAAAGATACCAGCATGATTGATGCACCGGCACTAGCGAAAAGATTATTCCGAGTGGAATTACCATCGAGCGATGGGCCTTTAAGGACAATCGCAGGGAAGTAGCCTGCTGCCCAAGTTAGAAATCCGATAAGGAAGACCATTAATAGAGATTTAAGAACTATCACACGGTCAGCCCAATAAAATGACTCAGATGCTTTGGCGGATTTAATTATCCGTGGTAAAAATCCTATCGTGAGTGCGATGAGCATAAAACCGGTTGCTCCCAACACAATAAACTTAGAGGGTCCCAGGAATTGAGCGATGGGCCGGACCCAGGAATAAGGAACATATATTAATCCAATTATGTATCTGCGTGCGATTGTAATTACATTGGTATTCAATTGATCTAAATAAGCATCTTGGAGGTTAAAAATAGAAGGTTGTAAGTAAGCCCTCCACACGATGTAAAAAATTCCAGTAAATAATGTAATAGTGATTATTCGAAGTTTATTAACACGTGAAGTTCCGGTGTCAAATAATAACAGAAATGCGACCATCAGAACTATACCTAAACCAGCTTCGTATATAAGTAATGAAATAATGAATAGTACATTTGCTAATATTAGTTTCCATGATTTGCTATTCTGCTTATATTCCAATAATAAGAAAATGACTAATAAATCAAGTAATAACACCAAATGAGCGTGTATATGGACAAGCCAGGTTTTTGTGAAATCAAGTGGATAGATGATGAAGACGAGTGCAATTGGTAAGGCTAACCAAGTGTGTTTTGGAAAACTCTTTTTTATCACTAAATAGAATACGCAGCACGTCAAGAATAGGATGATGAAATTTACAAAGTAATGATAAAAAAGATTAGTTTTAAAAGAAGAAGCCAGTATAAAATAAGGTACATCAATTAGTGGTCTGCGATCGTAAATATTGAAAATTTGAAATCCATAAAAAATCTGATCTGACAGAATCGACCAGTCATCGCTGTGAATAGGAGGAGAAGAGTAATAACGACAATCTATTAAATAGGTTAGGGCAACAATAAAAATTGGGATTATCCAATAAATAGAATTAACCTTTTTTAGCCATCGCATGTTATTTTTACGGGAATTAAATTCATTCATGATATTTACCTCTCTCCGTATTATGTGGGGTTTACTACAAAATCAAGTTTGCGTCCTTGCCCAACATTACAGTTAATGAGATTCTGTCTGGCTCCAAAATGGATTCCCAGATTCCATAAAAGGCCTTGTCATTCCCGATGCGAGTGTAGGGGTCGGGCTGTTTACGCACCCTCGCCCACCATCGGTTGAGATCGCGGGAAATCGTGCCCGTGCCGATCACGCCCAGGTCATATTGTTTGGTGAGATGTTCAACGGAGATAACAGTATTAGTCATAAGATTATTTTAGCTGATAGATTATAGCTGATAGAGGGTAGTTTGTAGATGATAGTTAATAACAATTTTTTGGAAAAATAAACAGGAGATCATTTTTTGAATGTTAAATTTCTAATTAATCTCTTTGCCAATATACGATTTACAAAAATTTCTTCATTCCCCTATTAAGATTAGAAATGCTGGTGAGAAGGTCAATTATCATATTCTGTAAACGAAATCTCGGTAGTGTGATTAACCAGCTTGTGTGCAAACTCAAAAAAATCTTTGCCAATCTTAATTCTCGAATTTGGAAATGAATCCAGAATATCATCTGGTGTGACTCTGCCATATTGGCTTTCATAATAGGATATAAGTTCCTTATCTATGTGGTTGTTAAGAGCTAGACGCCACAAATAAGATCCTCTCACACCCCAAAGATGTTTATAAGAATTTGGGTCCGAAATGCCGCCAACATGAAATATCTCTTTTGAAGGATTAAACACTGCTGGAAATCTTTCAATAAAATTCACTTCATAACCATCAGCTATTCCAAGAACTATTAATAATTGCAGTGTATCAAAATAATTCTTGTAAAGCTCCAACAACTGTCTTCTATTAATCCCTATTGGCTTAATTTTGTCTCTCACATTTTTTGAGAGTTCCAGGTATGTTTTATGTTTGCAGTCTACATGATATTCTTGCATTAACTTCCTATATAAAGGAGAGTTTATGAACATAAAAAAAGTTGATGGCACTTCAATTTTATTAACCTTATCTATGTGACTAAAAAAAGCATTCAACTGTTGATGTTTTTCAATCTTCAATGCTTCATACAGCAGATTTGAATTAAAAACAAAGCAATCATAATCTAAAATACCAAATGGGCTTTCTACCCACTTGACAAGCATGTTGATCACATCACCATGAGAATACATGCCATTAATTTTTATCAAATGATCAAACTTTAGATTCTGTTCCAACCAATTTACTTCCCAGGTTGTTAATCCATTTGCAACAATGGCTATATTAATGTCCCCAGGTATGAATTTTAAACAAAGTTCAAGGATATGGATACTTCCAGGAATAGCGGTGATAAAAAAAGTATCTCTTCCAATAACTTTTAGCTGTTCTCTCACAAATTTTTCATTCTTGGATTTATAAGTGAATGACTTTGGATGATGAAGAGCAAATCTTACATCTGCTCTGGTTTTCTGGAGGTATCCAAATAATGGAGACTCTTTAATTTTTTTTGTATCTGTTCTTTTTTAATATGCATTCTTTTAATAATTTTTCATGTTAGATTTTTAGTGAATTTGTAAAAGACCAAAATTCATGTGGCTGGGGTCGAAGAATTATCTTATTACCATCAATGATCTTCTATACCGTATCAATAAATGTTTTTTCAACGCGATTAAAAATCACCACCCCGATCAAGAGAACCACGAGCATGAAGCCAAAACTATACGCCAGCCGTGGCCAGGAGGCATCACCCGCTCCCAAAAAAGCGGCGCGGAAGGTCTCAATGATCGGCGTGACGGGGTTGACGTTTGCCACCCAGCGCCATTTCTCCGGGATGCTGGAGACGGGGTAGATTACCGGCGTGGCATACATCCACAAACCCACCCCAAAGCCAACCAGGTACTGCAGGTCGCGATATTTGGTGGTCATGGACGAAATGATGATGCCAAAACCCAGCCCCAGCCCAGCCATCAGCACCAGTAAGATCGGCAGCGCGAACGCCCAGGACGTGAGCCTGACGTCGGACCCGCGCAGCGCAAAGAAGGCAAAATAAGCGAGGAAGAAGGCAAACTGGATCGCAAAGGTGATCAGGTTGGAAATGACGATCGAGATGGGCATGACCAGACGCGGGAAGTAGACCTTGCCAAAGAGATGGGCGTTGGAGGTGAAGGTGGTGGAGGTGCTGGTGAGACAGCTTGAGAAGTAGCCCCACAAAATATTGCCAGACATGTAGAAGAGCATCTGGGGAAGACCGTCAGTGGGAAGCTGGGCGATGTTGCCGAAGATGACGGTGAAGACCAGCGAGGTAAGAAGCGGCTGGATGATAAACCACAGCGGGCCAAGGATGGTCTGCTTGTAGCGCGAGACGAAGTCGCGCCGCACAAACATGCCGATCAGGTCGCGGTAGTGCCAGACGTCGCGCAGTTGCAAATCCCACCACTTCTTGCGAGCGGTGATGATCAGGTCCCAGGAATCATTTTCAGTTGTGGTTTGAGTTTGGGTCATATAGTTTAGAGTTTCTGAGTTCGATTATAGATGTTGTTGATATGTCGATCAAGTATTTCTTGGATACAACGGAGACATTAAGAGACCCTCACCCTTTATCCCTCCCCCTTCGCCAAAAGAAGGCTGGGGAGGGCTTGGAGAGCTGCAGATCCCACCACTTCTTGCGTGGGGTAATGATGAGATCCCAGGATTGTTCTGTTTCGGAGATGTTGTTCATAATTGGTTTCTTTTTTACTGACGAAGGACGGGGACGGAGGAAAGAAGAGAAAAGGCAAGAAACAGTCCAGAGATCAATGTTTAGAAGGGGGGTCGGTCCTCAGTCAATGTTTGCTTTCAGCTTTCAGCTGATTTTCCGCCCCCCCCTTCACGTATTATTTATTCAACTCAAAATTAAGCAATTTTGTTAAAACAACTCCTTATCATCTATCCAACGATAGTCATCACCCTGGGTGGATACGGTTTCACCATAGGAATTCTTCGGCAGGAGAACACGACCTATGATAGAAAAATACGAGCGCTTGGGGAAACGCAATTCATTAGCACCACAGCTCACACATTGCGTGTCAACAATATCTCGAAAGCCTCTATAAATCCGCAGTATTCCACCACACTTAGGGCAGGCATAACGCTCAAGGATAGCAGGGTTGCGACTAGCTAATCCATACTGCGGGATATCCCCAATAACCTTGCTGCCGGCGCGGATTAGGACATGAGGCCTAATGTGCACGCCACCGATAATTTCGGCACCCGCACCAATCCGGCAGTAGTTTTCAATGATCGTCTCCTGATCTGCCAGGTCGTTTTCCTCCCTGAGCAAGCCTATGAGGACATCGTGAGCAATAATGGTGCCTTCACCGATATGAAGGGGGCCTACCAGGGTCACATTTTCACTTACTTTGACATCGTGGTCCAGCCTGACCCTGCCGATGATATTCACGTTCTGGCGTAGCGTAACATGGTCCTCAAGTATGGCTTCTGAGCTGATCTCGCATCCGGAATCAATGCGGCAGGTCGCATGGACAATTGCGCCTTCAGCGATTTTTGGTTTGGTATAATTTGGGTTCAAGGGGGTTGGGTATATCATGGTTTGTTTATCTCCTATTAAATAGAATGTTTGTTCTATTATAGAAGATATTTTGGGAAATGCAAGAGGATACTAGTGCGCAGTGTTAGCCTAAAGCTGGTAGGTGATAGTTCAAAGCTCGAAGCTGTTAGTTCAGATTTTTGTTCTGAGGTCAGGTTGCCCTCTTTATTGGGTCATTAAATTTTGATGGATCCAGTCGACGGTGCGTTGGTCCCAGCGATAGGTATAAGCGGTGCTGTCCAGGGACGGAATGAAAGCATAGTCAACCGTCAACAGCTCGTTGGGGATTTGGGCAGAACGTAGGTTGTCGAGCTCGAAGTTGCGCAAGAAGCACATGCCGAGGCTGGCGATCTGATCGATCGAGAGATCGGTCAGAAAGGCATCGCGGAATTGATCCAGCAGCGAGGGCACCTTCACCAGCGTCGCGGGCTGCATCAGCTTGTTCAGGATGGCTTTCATCACCAGGGTCTGGTTACCCACCCGAAAACTGTCAGAGTAATTGGTGCGGATGCGCATCAGCGCCAGCGCGCGCTCGCCGCTCAAGACCTGCGGTCCAGCCGGGAAGGAACCCAGCCCTGGATTGGGGTCTTCAACGCCCTGGGGCAAATTCACTTCCACCCCGCCGATCGCGTTGATAAAGTTGATGACGGTATCAAAGTTGACCACCCCGTAGTGCTGGGGAGTGACGCCAAAGTTATAGCGGATGACCTCTGCCAGCGAATTCGCGCCAATGCCCTCGCCCAGGTACCCACCCCACCCTGGCGTGCCAAAAAGGTAGGCCTGGTTGATTTTCATCGGGTTTTGCTCGGTGAAACGCCCCTCTGGCGCTTCCACCAGCAGGTCGCGCGGCAAGGCAACCATGTTGACCTTCATCTCAACGAAGTCCACTCGCAAAACGCGGATCACATCCGCCAGCCCGTAGGTATATTGCGGGTCGCTGTAATCGATGCCAACCAGCAAAACGTTCCAGGCTGCCTCATCGCCGCAGACCGGCTCTTTGCCGGCTTCCAGCGTTGGTTCAACCAGCACAGGCAGCTTTTCGAGGTTGGTGGGCGCTTGAACTTGCTCAGCATCCGCCCCTTCCACCGGGCCTACCACCATGGTGGGCAGGCTCAACGGCTCAGAAATAGGTTCTTGCAAAGCTGGACCAATCCAAACGAGGTACAGGAAGGCAAGCAAAAGTGCCAACCCAAGCAGAACATAGAGGAATATCCTCCATCCGCTGGCCTGTTTCTTTTTCACTGGCGGCTGCGGGCTGCTTCCTGCGATGGTGATTGGTTGTGTGTCTTTTATTTTTTTCATATCAGTTGATTTGCGTCAGGGTCGTATTGCCTGAGTAACGAAGCATTACTGGTTCGTGCCGAGCGACTCATGGATAAAATCCGGCACTTGCGCGTGTGGGATGAGCACCCACCCGCCACTTGGCGTGATCCAGGTATGGAACATCTCAGATGGGATCTCGCGCACGTGAATATCTTGCTTCTCAATTTGCTGCGAAAGGCAATAGAAGCTTTGCAGATCCCGCAGGCTCAGATCGCTTTGCGTGGCGTTGTCATTGATTAGTGTGAATATCAGGCTCAGCACCTTAGTCGGGCTCAAACCGCTGCGGACTTTTTCGAGCAAAGCTTTCAGCACCATTGTCTGGCGGTCGATGCGCCTGAAGTCGCTGTCGTACTGCCTGATGCGCATGAAGGCAACCGCGCGTTCGCCATCAAACTGGTTAAGTCCAGCTGGAAAATAATTGTTCGAATCCGATGCGGCGGCTTCGAGCATCACTTCCACACCGCCCACGGCGTCGATATAACTGGCAATCTCGTCAAGATGAAGCACAAACTCGTGATCGATCTCCACGCCGAAATTGTAAGCCAGATTTTCCGCGAGCGATTCCGCCCCACTGCCTGCCCCCAGGAAGTACTCTCCGTAGCCAAAAGTGGCGTTGATCCGTCCTTTTTCGATGTCGTATCCTTCAAAGCCTATGATTGAGACAAAAAAATCGCGCGGGATTGCAACCATGTTTATCTCAGGCTTCGAAAAATCGATTCTTGCCAGCCTGATGGCATCCGCCTGGGCGTTCT
Source organism: Anaerolineaceae bacterium UBA6105 (assembly GCA_002423495.1). Taxonomy (GTDB): domain Bacteria; phylum Chloroflexota; class Anaerolineae; order Anaerolineales; family Anaerolineaceae; genus Mesolinea. Next base: position 15,579 of record DIWN01000078.1, read on the forward strand.
CATCGATGCCTAAGATCAGCAGCGTGACGGCGTCCGACCTGCCACAAACTTCCGTTTGCGGTGATGACGTGGGTGAGACTATTGGGGTACTTTGCGTGCCCCCTGAAACGCTTTCTGATTGCAGGGCTGCGGGCGTGATCAGGATCGGCGCCTCGCCGGCATCCTCAACCAGCTCGGTCGGAAGTGACTCAATCAGTTCGGCAAGTTCAGGGCTGATGGTTGCGAGCGTGCCCGGCGTCAATGCCAGGGGTGCAGGGCTTTGAGGCGGTACTGTCGTTTGCACAACGCAAGCACCCACCACCAACACCAGCACCATGCTGATGCAAAGGATAAAGTATTGTTTTCGCATGCTGCTGACGGGTTTCATTGCCAAACTTTTCGCCATTAATCCGGTTTAATCAACGCCTCCGCCCTTCCGACATGCTTTTCATCTCGGACAGGGCGTTGTTTTATTCGTGTACCCCCAATTTTTTGGCTTTATCAGCCGTTTCTTAGCGACTTCCGGCGCACCTTCGCTGCCGGAAGTTCCATACGCATCATACCACCTTGCACCATTCTCAACAGCACCGAAACGCGCTCCTGGCCGTTGATGCACTTCTCAAAAATCCCTTCAAGTTCCCCGATAAGACTGTCTTCCACCAGCACTTCATCGCCGGGCATAAAGCCCGAGCGTGCCTGCTTTTGTTCAAGATTGAGCTGTTGGGTCTGGCGGCGAACCGCCTCGATCAGTTTGGGGTGAATGGTTGCGGGGACACCATCAAAATTGACCAGCCCGATCACACCCCGCATCAGAAATACCTTCTGTGCGTAGAGCTGTTCCGGCTCATCGTTCACGAAAAGGTAGCCCGGGAAGTAAGGCTTTAGCGTGTGGGAACGCGGATTAACCGGTCTGACCGCATAGACCGGCAGGTAATTAGGGATGAGTTTGGCTTTCAGTTGATCGTTGACGATGAATTCCATGTTCGACTTGCAGCGCAAAGCGTACCAGTGATCACTGGTACCGGATGATGTTGCTTCAACGGCACTAAGGTTTTCCATCTCCTTTTCCTACTCCTCCAACCTCGCGGTCAATTATAACTTGTTGGAAACAGATGTGGTTATTTTCCAGAATTCATTTTCCGGCTCAATTTCCTGATGAGCTTTGGTAATTTGGTCTGTTATCACCCACCTATGCGATCTCCCCACAATTCCTAATAGCGACAACGAGAACCAAAAAAACAAACGCTCTCTGGAAGATATACTGCCATCGTGGTATATTTCAGGCTTGATAAAGGACGGAAAATGGCAAAGAATATCGTATTGGCATTAGGCGGCGGCGGGGTGAGGGGCATTGCCCACCTTGGAGTAGTTCAATGTCTACTGGACAATGAATATGAAATCGTCGGAATCGCTGGAACGAGCGCCGGCGGTTTGTTTGGTGCCCCCCTGGCTGCACAAGTTTCTTCAAGGGAAATCCTTGCAGCAGTTATTGACTTCTTCAAGAGTCCTGATTTTCGCCGCACTTCTTCAGACTCCGCCTCGTTGATTGGAACCACCGGAATAGAACGCGTGCTGGCAAAATTCATTGAAGGTAAAACCTTCAAAGACCTTCCTATCAAGTTTTCAGTGACCGCAGTAAGCTTCAAAACCGGCAAGGAAGTTGTCATCACTGAAGGCGATGTCACGAAGGCGGTCCTCGCAACCATCGCCATCCCTGGCGTTTTCCCGACCAGGGGGGAGGATGTGCTGGTGGATGGCGGTGTTCTGGACCCAGTCCCAGTCAGATCAGCGCGAGCACTGAACCCCTCTGTCGCGGTAATTGCTGTGCCGCTTCATACCAAGCCAGCCAACTTTTCTCCAATGCAGACCAATACAGTCGTTATCGACCAGATTCCTGAAGCGATCGTTGACCGGTTGACCCGAACAAGGATCGGCGAGTCCCTGAGGTATATGAATGCTGGGGTTGAGCTCGGTTCGGACCAACTGACCGAATTAGACCTTGAAGTAACTAAACCAGACGTAGTGGTCAGACCGCTTGTCGGTCATTATGGAACCCTGCAAAAGGTCGATGCAACTGAACTGTTCGATGAGGGTTACCGGGCAATGGAAGAACAACTGCCAGCCTTGGTTGACACGCTTTCTTTCGTGAATAGCATCAAGCGGATATCAAAATATACAACAGCAAAATCAGAATAAAGGTTAACCTCGCCGTAGAATGGCGATCAACGAGAGGAAAAGACCCAAACCCGCGAGCGTGATGATCACATAGCCGATCGGGATGCCCGCGGTCGCGGTGCCTCCAGTCTCAGCTTGAAACGTGGGGATCAGCAAAGCCGGCGGCTCGGTGAAGGTGGGCAATCGTGAAGGCTGAGCAGTGATGATGAACTGCGCTGCCAGGGTTGGATCAATGGTCTTCGTGATAGAGGGAGTCTCGGTTGGCGGAGCCTGCAGCATCGGCAATGTTCCCCCAAAAACCTCAACGCGGTCCAGAACCACCCAGCCTCTGTCGCCAGGCGCTCCGGCATATTCAATCTGCACATAACTGCCATAGTAGCCAAAGGCGCTGGCTTCCTGCCCCACCAGGAACACACCCACTTGGGTTGAGGTCGGGCTGGGACCGCTGCGCACATTCAGGGGGATGGTTGGCTCGCCAATTGCCCGCACCCACAAACCCCTGGGCGTGCCGGTGACAGTGGCCATTTCAAGCGTCGGGAACTGACCCGCAACTGGTGATGTGATCCCGGGTATCATAAAAACCAGGATGACCAAAATGATCCCAAGCGTCAAACCGAGTTTTGTTAATCGACTTCTTGTATCACCAAGCATTTTCGTTTCCTCTTACTTTTCCCGATTATAATCTAAAGCTGAACGCAACATTGATTGAGAGAACACATGACTACACGTATTTATCATGGAGATATTGAACCGGAAGACTTAGCCAGGAATTTGATGGCCTATTACAACCGCGGCAACTACCAGGTGCAGCGCTACGGCACGGGCGACAAACTCGCTGTCCAAATTGCCACCCGCCAAAACCGGAGTTCCGGTGGACAAACGGCTCTGACTGCCAACATCTCCAAAGTTGAGGACGGGGTCAGCGTCACCCTGAGCAATCAAATGTGGTTTGGGCTGGCAGCTAGCCTCGGTCTGACAGCCATCAGCGCCTTAAGAAACCCCTTCACATTGATCAATCGCATTGATGATATTGCGCAGGATGTCGAATCCCTGCAGTTGGAAGAGACCACCTGGGATGTCATCGACCAAACAGCCCGTCAGCATGGAACAGGAAAACGTCTCTCCGAACGGCTCAGCCGCACGGTTTGCCCTTACTGTCTCACTGCCAATCCCATCGCTTCCTCGCGCTGCCTGGCATGCGGAGCGCCTCTCGGGGAAGTTCAGCCCAATACTTGCTATCATTGCGGTTTCGTCGTGAGCCAGAACGAAAAGATTTGTCCGAACTGTCATCGACCTCTTATTTGAGTGTCGGTAGTAAATATTATTTATTTTTATTTTTTTATTCAATCCGGCCAATACCCGGAGAGGTGTATTCATGATTAAAATCATTGCCGATACCACATGTGGCTTACCGCTTGACATGCTAAAACAAGCTGGGATTGAGGTGCTGCCACAATTCATCACTTTTGGCACTGAAACTTTTCGTGATGACACGGAAATGGACACTGAGAGTTTCCTCAAGAAGCTGCGCGCGTCCAGGACCCTCCCCGGAACTGCCGCGCCCCCTCCTGCGCTTTACACGCCCATCTACGAACAAATCCTGGCGGCTGACGACACCGCGCTGGTCATTACCCCCTCCGCCAAAGTCAGCGGCACATTTCGCAGCGCCACGGTGGCTGCAGGCGAGTTTCAGACGGATAAGATCCATATCATTGACAGCAAAACAATTGCCGGCGGCTTGGGTTCCCTGGTGCTGGCCGCAAAAAAATGGGCGGATGCCGGGCTTTCCATTGAGGAAGTGAAAGAAAATGTCGAAGATATGGCTTCGCGCGAACGCTTATTCTTCCTGGTCCCAACCCTGGAATACTTACACAAAGGTGGAAGAATCGGAGGGGCTTCCAAGCTCGTCGGCGGTTTACTGCAGATCGTGCCAATTCTTTCAATAAAAGATGGGCAGGTTGAACCTTTCGATAAAGTCCGCACAGTCAGGCAGGCTATACGCACAATTGTTGAGCAGACCACTGAGTACTGCAAAGACAATCCTGAGCCCTATCTCACGGTCAGTGAATGCGACTCCGAACCTCTCTTGACCCAGGTCACCCAGGAGCTAACTGCCGCGACTGGAATTCAGGATATCCCCAGGTACACCGTCCCGCCGGCGATCGTTGTGCATGGCGGCCCGGGTCTGATTGAAAGCAGCTGCTTCGTGGCTCGGTCCTGACGCTTGTACTTACCTGGAGTTAATAATCTAGTGGAAGGTAAAAATCCCGCCGTGAAAACATCCGCAATTCCTGATTGGGTCATTTTTACGGATGATAGCCTGGCGGTGGTCAATAAGCCTGCCGGATTACTTTCAGTTCCTGATGGCTATGATCCTTACCTGCCCCACATACGTTCGGTTCTTGAACCAATTCTGGGCAAACTTTGGATGGTGCACCGCTTGGACAAGGAAACCAGCGGTCTGATGGTTTTGGCGCGGGATCCGGACGCGCACCGCGAACTCAATCGCCAATTCCGTGAGCGTGAGCCTATCAAAAAATACCTGGCGCAGGTTGCTCCCCAGCCTTCCTGGGATGAGATCAGTATCGAAGCACCCCTAAGGGTCAATTCCGACCGTGCCCACCGTACACGGGTAGATTTCGAGAGAGGCAAACCCGCCAAAACGGATTTTTTGGTTCTCCGGCATGAAGAAAACTGGGCTGAACTGCTTTGCACTCTGCATACTGGCATAACGCACCAAATCCGGGCGCATCTTTACCTCCTGGGTTTGGGCATCCTTGGGGATCCCCTCTACTCGCCACCGGATTTTAAAGCAGCCTCAAAGCCAGAGGTAGAGCGCATGATGCTCCACGCTTCGGAGCTCAGCTTCACTCACCCCAAAAACGGTGTCCTTATGCATTTTTCGGCTTGAAGGATCAAGCCCACAAAGAAGGATGTTTTTGCCGGATGGATGTGAAACCGTGCAAACCGATGATGACATGGTCCAGCACGCGGATATCCAGTAATTTCCCGGCTTCAATGATCGCGCGTGTCATGTTGACGTCTTCCGGGCTTTCGGTCGGATCTCCCGAGGGATGATTATGCGCCAGCATGACGGCATTGGCATTCTTGCTGACCACCAGTTTAAAAACCTCGCTCACGCGCACAGTCGTGGCATCCTGCGAACCCTTGTAAAGCTGCCGTTTGTCCATCACGACGTTGCGGGCATTCAGCCAGACCACCCAAAACTCTTCCTGGTCGCTCCCGCGCAGGTCATGCCCGAGCATTTCCACCAAATCCTGCGGGGTTTTGATGACCGGGCTTTTCCCCCATTCCGCGGAGCTCAGGCGATAAGCGACTTCTACCGCGGCTTTGATGCGGGCAGCCTTTGCCACCCCCACACCCTTGATCTCCAGCAGTCGTGAAACATCTTCCCGGTGGATGCCGTTGAATCCTCCCAGTTCCAGCAAGATCTGCTGGGCCAGGTCGATCGCGCTGGTGCCGGCGCGCCCGCTGCCCAACAGAACCGCCAGCAGCTCGGCATCGCTCAAAGCCCGCACGCCCTTTTGCAGCAGGCGCTCTCTTGGGCGGTCATCTTCAGGCAGATCTTCAATCAGCAGGCTTAGACGATCATCAGACATGCCCCAATTTTACCCTTTTCCGCATGTTATAATCGCCTTAATCGAGGAATTCATCCATGCTCACCGCCAAATTTCCCGCGCGTCACGATCATCTGAGAGCTATCTCGTCTTTTGTGATGGACGCAATCAAAGACAGCCCATTTGACAGCCGTCAGCGTTATGCCATTGATTTGGCAGTGGACGAAGCCTGCTCTAACGTGATCGACCATGCTTACGGAGGTAACGAACAGGGCGAAATCAGGATTTTGCTCGATCTAAACGAAACCGGTTTGAAGCTCTCCATCCAGGATGACGGTGCGCCTTTCGACCCGGATTGTGTAATCGAGCCAGATCTGACCAGCCCGCTTGAAACGCGCTGCGAACGCGGTCTGGGGGTTTACTTGATCCGCAACCTCATGGACGAAGTTACCTATGATTTCTCCTCTCCGGGAGTAAATCAAGTTACGCTGGTCAAGTATTTCTCCCCCAGCCAAAATACCGAGAACAATGACTGACCTATTAAATACCGTATCTCAAGCGTCCCAAAAGGACTATCTGCAGGTTATTGCGGAAGTCTCGCAAACTATCAACAGCATCCTTGATCTGGACCAACTGCTGACGCGGGTTTCGGAGTTGATCCGCACCAAGTTCAACATCCCCTACGTGCATATCTTTCTGAAACAATACGTCCCCCACACCCTGGAATACAGGGCAGGCAGTGGCGAACGGGCTAAAATATACCAGGAATCTCAAATTGCGTTCAACTTGGACGCGCCGCAAGGCTTGATTACGCTTGCCGCTCGCACCGGCAGGGTGCAATTGGTGAACGATGGTACCACCGACCCCCGACCAGTGCCAAATCCGATCACAGGCGCAAAGTCAGGCTCTGAATTAGCCCTGCCTCTGATCTTTGCCGGCAACACTTTGGGTGTTCTGGACCTGCAAAGTGAGCAGGTCAACGCCTTTTCCGAAGAAGAAATTGCGGTATTTGAGACCTTAAGCGCCAATGTTGCAGTGGCAGTGCGCAACGCCAGCCTCTATCGCTCTGAGATCTGGCGGACAAAGAACTCAGAAAAATATCGGGAAACTGCCGAATTGCTATCACAATCAATTTCCCTGCAGGAATTCTTCGGCGCCAGTTTGGACAACATCCTGGAATTACTCCCCGGCGAGATGGGCAGCATTTGGCTCTTCCCTCCAGAAGATTTCAGTGCCAATGCTCCGGCAGCAGACCATCTCTTTCTCGAGGCAATAAAGACGCCGGAAAGAGAGCAGATTCCCAATTTCCAGACGGAGCTTTCCCCCGGCGAAACGTGGTTTTATCCCCAGCAAAAACCAACGCGTGCCATCATCCGCAACGCGGGCGACCCTGAAGACCCCATTCAGCACGCCTTAAAGCTGCCGGGAAATTTTTCCGGCATTGCCACAGCCATCACCGCAGCCGGACAGGTGGTTGGGGTGCTCGTCTTGCACGAAGGCACGCCCGGGCGTTATGGACCAGAGTCCGAAGGGATCTGCGCCACCTTCGCCGGCTATCTGGGCAGCGCGATTGAAAAAGAGCGTTTGGATCAGGAGACCCAAGCCCAAACTTACTACACGTCTGTCATGCTTCAGGTGGCAATGGCCACCCGCAACCTCTCAAATGCCAACAGCCTCTTGAGAACCTCAGGCGAATTTATCCTCTCTTTGATCGGAGGAGCATCCGTTGCCCTGATTCTAAAAGATGCCGAAACGAATGAGTTTCAGCTCCAGGCCACCTTGGGCGAGGGCACGGCCACCTGCAGGCTCGATGAACCCTGCATCGTCACCAACACGACCCTGCTCGAACAAACGCTCCAATCGGGCAAACCGGCTGCCATGCCAGCTTCTAAATGTTCAGCGGATATCGCAAAAAACCTGCTGCTCTCGCCCCAGGATACCATCCTGCTCTTTCCCCTGATCGCGCACGAACGTCAGATCGGGCTGCTTTTACATTCCAGCAATGAAGCCTACATCCCTCTCGAACCTGAATTGATCCTTGGTCCCCAGCGCTTTGCCCTGCTTGAAGGCATCGCGCAGCAGACAGCGGTCAGCTTGCAGAACATCGATCTGATCCAGGCAAAGCAGGCAGAAGCCGTCATTTCGAATTTACTGCTCCAGATCACCAATCTTTTTGTGACATCCAAAGACATGCAGCAGTCGCTTAGGGAAAGCACCCGAATCCTTTCAGAATTCACCAACTCCGAAGAGGTTGCACTGATCCAGTTCGACCTGGAAAAAGATCTGGCGCCTCTGCGCTTCCTGGAGACCAAACAGGGGAGTTATTTTTATAGATCCGAGAATCAGGTGCCGCTCAGCCGCTTGATGCCTTCTTTGCTGGGGCTTGAGCGGGCTGGTCATTTGATCCTTTCGGGCAATATTCTGGCAAGCAGTGGATATGCCGATACGCAAATTGACCCAGACAGAAACGATACCAGCAGTCTATGTTTTTCCTTGAGTGTTCCCGGGGAAGTACACGGATTGCTGGTGGCAGTCGAGGCAGATCGGCCAGGTCGCAGTCTGCGTGTGCAACTGCTAAAGGAAGCCTCGCTTCAGATTGCTTTGGGAATCCAAAACTACATCATGCAAACCGTTCAGCACAAGCAGACCCTGATCGACAAAGAGCTGCAGCTGGCGAGGCAAATCCAAAAGACCTTTTTGCCAGAGAGTTTGCCAGAGCTGCCCGGCTATGACCTGGCAGCAGAATGGCAAACCGCCAGGCAGGTTGGGGGCGACTTTTATGACGTCTTCGAGCTCAGCCCCGGCAAGTTTGGGCTCATCATCGCTGACGTCTCGGATAAAGGTTTGCCGGCTTCGCTCTACATGACTGTCAGCCGCACACTGATCCGCGCCATGGCACTTCAAAACGAATCGCCGGCACGCACGCTTGAAAAGGTCAACCACATACTGCAGCTTGATTCGAGCGATGGTTTTTTTGTGACTGTCTTTTACGCCATCATGGAACTGGAAAGTGCAAAAGTGACTTACTGCGTGGCAGGGCACAACCCTCCCTGGTGGCTTCGCCCGCAGCAAGGTGAGCTCCATATGCTCAGCAAAGGCGGCATCGCCCTGGGTATGATGGACCCTATCCATCTGAAAGACCAGGAATTAGTGCTGGCACCTGGCGACGCTTTGGTGCTTTACACGGACGGAATTACGGAGACCTTCTCACCTGCAGGTGAAGCCTTCGGAGATGTTCGCTTTAAGGCAAGGCTTGGATCCCTGCTGGGTGAAACCGCCAGGGGAATCATTGAAGGCATCAGGCTCACCCTGGATGATTTCAGAGCCGGGTCAGCATTGGACGACGATTACACGCTCCTGGTAATCCGCAGGGAATAATTATTCTGTTCTTGCAAGGTCTCCATCTGCACCCCCTGTTCTCTCAAGGTTTCGTTCTCGCAAGGTCTCCAGACCTTGTGAGGTTTTTGACCGAAGGTCTCCATCCGTACTTATCCAAAAGGAACAATTAAATCTTCCCCTGCTCTCGCAAAGCCTCATGCGCATTGCCTCAAAATTAATGTAACTTTACAAAAGAACGGTGGCTCATAAAGAATGTTACTCTAATGCGGAAAATGA
>DIWN01000082.1 GCA_002423495.1 Anaerolineaceae bacterium UBA6105
AAATTCGGCATGCCCTTCAGGAAAGGAAACTAAATGGCTAAAAAGTGTATGCAATATCGCGAAATGCGGCGGAAATATCCAACCCGCGTTGTAAATCGCTGTCGTGTGTGCGGCAGACCGCGCGGTTATATGCGCAAATTTGGTCTTTGCCGTATTTGCTTCCGTGAATTAGCACTCCAGGGAAAAATCCCCGGTGTGACTAAAGCATCCTGGTAATTAGGCCTGGAGAAATTAAAATGACAATATCAGATCCAATTGCCGATATGTTGACGAGAATCCGCAATGTTGCCATGGTTGGCAAAACGACCGTGGCTATGCCGAGCTCGAAACTCAAGAGTGAAGTNNGTTATCTTGAGAGTTATGAAGTTGTAGATGGAAAGAGCGATTCGCACAAAATTTTGCGCATGAAGCTCAAGTACATCGGTGAACGCCGCCAACGCCGCCCGATTATTACGGGTTTGGAGCGCGTCAGCCATCCTGGCTGCCGTGTTTACACCTCCAAGAATGATATCCCCTGGGTGTTATCTGGTATTGGTATCGCGATTTTATCAACCCCTAAGGGTATCATGACCGGCCAACGCGCTCGCAAGATCGGCGTCGGCGGCGAGATCCTCTGCAAGGTTTGGTAGGAGGAAGAGAAATGTCGCGAATCGGAAAATTACCCATAACCCTGCCAAAGGGTGTGGAAGTGAAGATGGACGGAAACAAGGTTTCAGTCAAGGGACCCAACGGGGTTCTTGAAGAGACCTTCTCTCCTGAGATTACGATCAAGCTCGAAGACGGCGTTATCACAGTAGAGCGCCCCAACGACCAGCCACGGATCCGGGCTCTGCACGGAACCACCCGCGCACTGATCAACAACATGGTTGTTGGCTGTGACAAAGGTTTTGAAATTGTGCTGGAATACAGCGGCGTTGGCTACCGGGCTGAATTAAAAGGTAAGGACCTGCTGTTGAACCTGGGTTTTTCACATCCTGTGGATTTCCCCGCCCCAGATGGCGTCACCTTTGATGTGGATGCAAAAGCCCGTGTGATCAGGATCAAAGGGCGCGACCGCCAGCAGGTGGGGCAGGTGGCTGCGAATATCCGCAAGCTGCGTCCACCGGAACGCTATCATGGCACCGGCATCCGCTATCAGGGCGAAATTATTAAGCTCAAGGCTGGTAAAGCCGGGAAAACCGGTAAGTAGAGGTAAATGACTATGGCTAAAAAATCAAGAAACGCTGCTCGTTTACACCGTCACACTCGTGTGCGCAAGAAGATCTTTGGTACGCCAGAGCGCCCGCGCCTGAATGTTTTTCGCAGCATTAACGAGATTTATGCCCAGGTGATTGATGATCACAGCGGCACAACTCTGGTTTCTGCATCCAGCGTGGATGCGGCTTTGCGCGAAGTCGTTAAGGGCAAGAACAAATCCGAACAGGCATTGCTTGTTGGGGAAGCACTTGCCAAGCGAGCCCTGGACAAAGGCATCAAAACCGTTGTCATGGATCGTGGTGGTTACATTTATACCGGTCGTCTGAAAGCTCTGGCCGAAGGTGCTCGCAAGGGCGGGCTGGAATTCTAAAACGAGGATACTATGGAAGAATATCAAGGATTAGAGACTCAATACGACGAACGTGTAATTGACATTGCGCGGGTTGCCAAGGTTGTCAAAGGTGGCCGCCGCTTCTCGTTCCGCGTGACCGTTGTGGTCGGCGACAATAACGGGAATGTTGGGCTGGGCACTGGTAAGGCACTGGCAGTTCCGGATGCGATGCGCAAAGCTACCGAGCGTGCGTATAAGAATATGAAGAAAGTCAGCCTATTGGGCACTACCATTGCCCACGAGGTAACTGGCAGCCAAAGTGGCGCGAAAGTGCTGCTGAAGCCTGCTTCGGCTGGCACTGGCGTTATTGCGGCTGGTGGTGTGCGCGCGGTTTGTGAAGCTGCAGGGATCAAGGACATCCTTACAAAATCCCTGGGCTCTTCAAACATGCTCAACATCGTCCAGGCTACCTTCGATGCCTTATCCCAGCTCAAATCACCTGCTACGGTGGCTGCGGAACGCGGCAAAGACCTGCTGGATGTGACACCTTATTGGGACCGGAGGAAAAATGGCTAAGAAACAGTCAAAGATTCTGCGAGTCAAATTGGTGAAAAGTGGCATTGGCTACAGCGTACGCACCAAGCGAACACTCAAAGCGCTAGGCTTCCACAATCTCAACCAGGTGGTTGAGCACGAGGATAATGATGCTCTGCGCGGTATGCTGACAAAGGTCTCGCATTTAATTGAGATCCTGCCAGACACTGAGGAGAAGTAAACATGCAATTACATGATCTCAAACCGAACGAAGGCGCAAAGAAAACGCGCAAGCGTGTGGGTCGGGGCACTGGAAGCGGCGCAGGTAAGACTGCTGGCCGCGGTACCAAAGGCCAGAACGCGCGCAGTGGCGGCGGCGTGCGCCAGTATCACCAGGGCGGTAACCTGCCCTTCTTCCGCAAGCTGCCATTCCTGCGTGGTGAGGGTTTTACCCCACGCAATCGCGTACGCTACGCGGAAGTAAACCTGGACTCACTGCAGGGCTTCAAGGCTGGTGACGAAATCAACCCTGAGAGCCTCAAGGCAGCAGGACTGTTGAAGGGCAAAGATTTGCCTGTAAAAATCCTGGGTCGTGGTGATATCAACGTTGCCCTAAAATTCAAAGCTCACAAGGTGACTGAAGGCGCTCGTCAGAAGATTGAAAAAGCTGGCGGGACTATCGAGACATTGGCACTTTCGTAGCTAAGAGGAGATGAGTGATGAAACGATCATCCTGGCGTTACCTGTGGAAATCTGAGGATATCCGCAACAAGCTGTTGATTTCGCTGTTGCTGCTGGCAATTTTCCGTCTGGCAGCTAACATTCCAGTTCCGGGCATCAACCGGGCTGCTGTTGCGGCGTTGTCGCAGCAGACTGGAGCTGGCGGTAACCTGGTGAACTTGCTTGATCTGCTCTCTGGTGGAGCGGTATCCAGATTCTCTGTGCTTGCCATGGGTGTTTACCCGTATATCACTGCCCAAATTATCCTGCAATTGCTCACGCCGGTTATTCCTGCGTTGGAGCAAAAAATGAAGGATGATCCCCGCGAAGGTCGTATCTGGATGGAAAAATGGACTGTTATCCTGACCATTCCGATGGCGCTCCTTTCAGCGTTTGGGCAAATTAATATCTTTAACTCTATGTTAGGCGGCAGTACGGTCATTGAACAATGGGGCTTTTCAGGAGCTCAGTTGTTGCCGACCCTCACTGCTATCATCAGTATGGTTGCAGGTACCATGTTTGGCATCTGGATTGGTCAGTTGATTTCTGAATACGGCTTACGTAATCAGGGCTTGTCGCTGATCATCTTCGCGGGTATCGTCTCGCGCTTCCCGGTCACCTTCGCCCAAATGTTCAATGGGAAAGAACCCTGGTGGGTATTTGCGGTGGTGCTGACTGTGTTTGTGTTGACGATTTTGGCAATAGTGTTTGTCCAGGGCGGACGCCGGAACATACCGGTGCTGTTCCCGGGACGGCGCATTGGCAACCGCATGTCTATGCCGGTACGCAGTCAATTACCATTGATGGTCAATATGGCCGGCATGATTCCGATCATTTTTGCCCAATCATTCCTGACTTTCCCGGCGATTCTGTCTTCATTCTTTATCAATTCCCAGACCAAATGGGTCAATAGTGCCTCAAACTGGGTCTATCTGGCATTTGGTGGAGAAAACTGGTGGTATCCAATCATGTTCTTCCTGCTGGTTGTTGCGTTTGCGTACTTCTACACGGATGTACTCTTCGCGCAGCAAAACTATGGTGAGAACCTGAAAAAGCAGGGTGCCCAGATCCCGGGTGTGGTCCGTGGTAAACCCACGCAGGATTATCTGACCCGTGTTCAGCGGCGCATCACGTTGCCTGGCGCGTTATTCCTGGGCTTGGTGGCAGTTTTGCCATACATCATGGGATATTTCCTGCCAGTAGGCAGCGCGGGCGTGCAATTAATGCAGGCTTCGGGTCTGTTGATTGTGGTTGGCACCATTCGCGAGACGGTTGAGTTGATCGAGACCGAATTGCGCATGCACGGCTACGACGATCGATTGATCAACTAAGCTGGAGAGTTACAAGATGAACGAGAAAGCGACTTACATTGTCATGCTGGGTCCTCCGGGAGCCGGCAAAGGCACTCAGGCCAAGATCCTGGCAGTTAAGCTGGGTCTGGTGCATGTTTCCACTGGAGATCTCTTCCGGGAGAATCTGAGCCAGGAAACCGAACTGGGTAAGTTGGCTTCAAGTTACATGTCCAAAGGCGAGCTGGTGCCAGATGGTGTGACTATCGAAATGGTAAGAGAACGCCTTTTAAGACCTGATTGTGCAAAAGGGGCTGTAATGGATGGCTTCCCACGCACTCCGGCACAGGCTGAAGCGTTTGAAACGCTGTTGTCTGAGATTGGTGGAAAGGTGGATTACGTACCTTTCATCAGCGTGCCGAATGAAGTGCTGGTTGAGCGCCTGAGCGGTCGGTGGATGAGCCACGCGGGGCGTGTTTATCATGCGCTCTACAATCCCCCCAAGGTAAAATGGGTGGATGATGTAGATGGCACCGCGCTGTATCAACGGGATGATGATAAGCCCGAGACGGTCTTGCACCGCATCAATGTGTACTACGACCAGACCTCCCCTCTGATTGATTATTATCGTCAGGCAGGGACGCTGATCGAGGTAGATGGCACACAGGAAATAGAGCAAGTCACAGAAGATTTGCTGAAAGCTGTGGCTTAATGTTCGAGAACAGAATCAATCTCAAATCAGGCGCGGAAATTGCCCTGATGCGGGAAGCTGGTCGTTTGAATGCCCAGACCCTTGAAGCGGTCAAGGCAGAAATCAGACCAGGTGTGACTACAGGTGAACTGAATGAGGTCGCGGAGAGTTTTCAGCGGGCTCACGGAGTTTACTCGCCCTTTAAGAATTATGATCCTGGAAACGGGGTGCCCTTCCCGGGGAGCATTTGCACCAGCATTAATGAAGAAATGGTGCATGGCATTCCCGGCAATCGCAAGCTCAAAGAAGGCGACATCATTTCAGTCGATTGCGGTACGGTTTATGAAGGTTTCATTGGCGACTCGGCTTTTTCGGTCGGTGTCGGTGAGATTTCAGCCGAAGCTCAACGATTGATCGATGTGACCAAAGAAGCGCTGGAAATTGCCACGTCATTGATGGTGCCGGGCAATCGCAGCGGTGATGTCGGCTCAGCGATTGAAGCCCACGTGGAAAGCCACGGCTTTTTCAGCACCCACACCTACACCGGTCATGGTGTTGGGCGTGAGATGCATGAAAGCCCTCAGTTAACCAACTACGGCGAGCCAGGGCAGGGTTTTTTGCTGCGCGAAGGCATGACGATCGCGATCGAACCAATGGTGCTGATTGGAACCCGGCGCACGAAGACTCTGCGCAATCAGTGGACTGTTGTTTCAGTAAATAGGATGCTGACGGCGCACCAGGAAAATACGATAGCAATAACCAAGGAAGGCCCACTGGTTCTAACCAGTTTATAGCCAAACCTTGCCAATATTGACCGATAAAGATATAATAGTTGTTTTGCGGATAGAAGAAGGAGTAAGGACTGATGAAAGTATCAGCATCGATAAAGAAACGCTGTAACCAGTGCAAGATCGTTAAAAGAAACGGTCGGCTTTATGTTATTTGTACCAATACCCGCCACAAGCAGCGACAAGGATAAGGAATCAAAATATGGCTCGTATAGAAGGTGTTGACCTCCCGCGCAATAAGCGCATTCAGATCGGTTTACGATATATCTACGGTATCGGACCAAGGACTGCGGATGCAATTCTGGCAGCCACTGGCGTCGATCCTGATATCCGGGTAAAAGATTTACCTGAAGCCGAAGTGTCAAAACTCCGTGATTTCATCGGACAGAACGTCAAGGTCGAAGGTGACCTGCGTCGGGAAGTTCAGATGAATGTCAAGCGTTTGGTTGAGATTGGCTGCTATCGTGGCTTACGTCACCGCCGGAATCTACCCGTGCGCGGTCAGAATACCCGCACAAACGCACGCACACGCAAGGGTCCCAAGCGCACAGTCGCTGGTCGTGGACGCCGCCGTGGAGCGACCAAGAAATAGTAATGAACTGACCAGCAAGCTTGGGATGGGGTTCCCTTTCTCCCCAGCGGCAACCTGAAGCTCTGCTGTGACAGACATGTAAAGATTTAGTGAGGAAGAATTATGGCTAAACAAGCACGTAAAGCGCGGCGAACGACTACTTCGCGTAAGGTCAAACGCCAGATTTCGACAGGACAAGTGCACGTCTATGCGTCCTTCAATAACACCATCGTGACCATCACGGATTTGCAAGGCAATACAATTTGCTGGGGCAGTTCCGGGTCAGCCGGTTTTAAAGGATCGCGCAAAAGCACCCCATTTGCTGCAAGACTTGCAGCCGAACAAACCGTGAAGACAGCCCAGCAGATGGGTCTTCAGGAAGTAGAAATGTTCGTCAAGGGCCCTGGTCCTGGTCGGGAAGCTGCTATTCGTGCAGTCCAGTCATTGGGTATTCGTGTGCGCATGATCACAGATCTGACGCCCGTAGCCCATAACGGCTGCCGACCTCCCAAGAAACGCCGCGTGTAGTTAAGAAAAGGAAATTATTAAGATGGCAAGATATACAGAAGCAGTTTGTCGTTTATGCCGCCGGGAAGGCGAGAAGTTGTTCCTCAAGGGAGAGCGTTGCTATACTCCTAAATGCTCTTTTGAGAAACGCAGCTATGCCCCTGGTATGCATGGAAAAATGAACGCAGGTCGCCCTGCGCGTCAGTCTGACTATGGCAAGCAGTTGCGCGCCAAGCAGAAGGTTCGCCGGGTATACGGTATTTACGAACGCCAGTTCCGCCGCTTTTACGGTCAGGCTTTACGCATGCGCGGTCAGACTGGTGCTAACCTGTTGACCATCCTGGAAACCAGGCTGGACAACGTAGTCTATCGACTTGGTTTTGCAGCCAGCCGTGCGCAGGCACGTATCATGGTGGCTCATGGTCACTTTTTGGTGAACGGTCAGCGCGCTGACGTCCATTCTATCGGTGTCAAAGTCGATGATGTCATCACCGTGAAAGAGAAGTCCAGGGAAAACGTCTTCTTCAAGAACTTACGTGAAGAAGCCGAAGGTCGCACTGTGCCAACATGGTTGGCTCGCGACTTGACCAATCTCACAGGTCGGATGCTGCGCAACCCCGAACGTTCAGAAATTGATGGCAATCTCAGCGAGCAATTGGTTGTTGAGTATTACTCACGCTAATTCGAGAACTAGTTCAGTCTTACTTAATCGTTAGACTGGTTAGGGGCAACCGTGACAGGAAATATGGAAATGGTAACACCAAAAATTGAACGGACTGAAGAGTCCCGCGATTATGGAAAATTTGCGATCAGCCCGCTTGATCGTGGTTTCGGTGTCACTCTGGGAAATGCCCTGCGCAGGACCTTGCTCTCTTCTTTGAAGGGTGCAGCGGTAAGCTCAGTGCGCATTACCGACGTGATGCACGAATTTAGCACCATCAAAGGTGTCCGCGAAGATGTCATTCAGGTGATGTTGCAGATCAAACTGCTGCGCTTCAAACTTCACAACGTTGAGAGCGCCACAATCAGCCTGGATGTAAAAGGCGAAGGCACGATCACGGCGGCAGATTTGCGCTGCCCACCCGAGGTGGAAGTCGTCAACCCCGATCTCTATTTATTCAGCATCAACGATAAGGATGCCCACGTGGAGATGGATATGACGGTAGAATCCGGCAGAGGTTATCTTCCTGCGGGAGATCGCGCGGACAGACTGCCGATTGGTGTGCTGCCTGTGGATGCAATTTTCTCGCCGGTACGGCGCGTAAATTGGAGCGTGGCAAACGCCCGCGTTGGTCAAAGCACCAACTTCGATCGCCTGCAGCTTGAAATCTGGACTGACGGCACCCTCTCCCCGGAGAAGGCACTGATTGAATCGTCCCAGCGTTTGATGGAGCAACTCCTCATCATCAGCGGTACTACTGAAGAAGAACTCGTGAAACCCACGATCCAGGCTGAGGTTGAGACGCCGCTTGTTAGCAAGGACGTCATCGAAACCCCGATTGAAGCTCTGGACCTGACTGTGCGAGTATTCAACGCGCTGAAGCGAACTGGCATCACTACTGTTGGTGATGTGCTGGATCTGCTGGACAAAGGCGAAAGTGCCATGCTGTCCATCCGAAATTTCGGTGATAAAAGTCTGACAGAGCTTAAAGACGCTATGGTCGAAAAAGGCTACTTGGAAAAAGAAGAAGTGGAGTAAGAGGATATGCGGCATCAAGTTAAGGGATACCGGCTTAACAGAAGTATGGGTCATCGCACTTCCATGCGGAAGACCATGATCAAACAACTGTTCGAGCATGAAAAAATACAGACTACACTGGCGAAGGCAAAGTCCATTCAGCCAGATGCTGAAAAGTTGATCACGCTGGCACGCAACGCGCAAAAAGGCGACGACACGTTGAAGATGAACGCACGTCGGCAGGCTGCAGCCAGCCTTGGTAACAACAGCAATGAAATTGTAAAGAAATTATTTGATGACATCGCTCCGCGTTTTGCGACCCGAAAGGGCGGCTACACGCGTCTGCTCAAACTTGGACCCAGGCTCGGTGACAATGCCGAGATGGTGCTGCTTGAGCTGGTGAGCGAGTAGGCAGTAGCGTAGAAAGATTGGCCTTTCACGAGAAAGCGAAAGGCATGGCACATTACAAACTTATCCTCGCTTACGACGGCACGAATTACAACGGCTTTCAGAGGCAGGCAATCAAAACCAGCGTCCAGGCAACCTTCGAGGAAGCACTGCGGCGGCTGGGTTGGCAGGGCAGGTCAATTATGCCTTCGGGGCGCACCGATAGCGGTGTGCATGCCAGGGGGCAGGTGATCAGTTTCAATTTGGACTGGAAACACCCCGACACTGACCTGCAAAACGCCTTGAATGCCTTTTTGCCGGCAGATATCGCGGTGCAGAGCGTGGCACAGGTGGCAGCGGATTTTCATCCCCGCTACGACGCGCTTCAACGCCAATATTGCTACCAGCTCTACTGGCAAGCCGCGCGCGACCCCCTGCGAGACAGGTACGCCTGGCGGCTTGAACGAAAGCCGGAACTTGCGCGAATGCAAGCAGCAGCAAATGACCTGCTCGGAGAGCACGATTTTATTGCTTTTGGCAAAGCGCTGAAAGAGGGCGCCACCACAACCCGCAGGATTTTTTCGGCGGATTGGGTGGAAGAGGAAGATGGTATGAGCTTCACGATTGTGGGCAATGCTTTCCTTTATCACATGGTGCGCCGAATTGTGTACGTTTTGGTCAGGATCGGGCTTGGCGATTTGCCAACCGAGACTGTGCGGCTTGGGCTCGAAAGCGGCAGTACTGGCATTGTCAGCCTGGCACCTGCCCGCGGTCTGACCTTGGAAGCAGTGACCTTTAACGAGGATAAATAAGAGATTGTTTGCCCAGCCTGCAAGGCCGGGTATGTATTTTGAAAACGGAGAAGTAAAAGTGGAAAAAACATACATTCCAAAAGGAAAAATGACTGGAGAATGGTATCTGGTGGATGCCTCCGGTCAGACCCTTGGTCGCCTGGCGACCAAAATTGCAGGGCTGCTAATTGGCAAACATCGCCCGGATTACACCCCCGGTGTGGTTCTTGAAGATCATGTGGTTGTGATTAATGCCGAAAAGATCAACGTTAACCAAACCCGTGAGGAAGAGAAGAAGTACTATCGACACTCAGGTTATCCCGGTGGTCTGAAAGAAGTGAGTTATAAGCGCCAGATGGAAAACCATCCGGACCGCATTATCCGCTTTGCGGTACGCGGCATGCTCCCAAAGAACCGCCTTACAGCGCGTTATCTTGATAATCTGAAAATTTATGCTGGTTCTGAACACCCCCACCAGGGTCAAGAACCCAAGCCTATTTTTGATAAGTAGTAAAGAGGAATTATGGCACAATACATAGAAGCAGTTGGACGACGCAAACAAAGTACTGCCCGTGTGCGGGTTTTCCCCGGCAGCGGCAGCTTTATTGTCAATGAGAAACCCCTGACCGATTACTTTCCGCGCACTGGGGATGCCCCTGCGATCCTGAACGCAATCGAAGTCACTGGTCAGAGCGCATCTGCCTTTGATATCACCGTCAAAGTACAGGGTGGTGGCGTCAGCGGTCAGCGCGACGCGGTCAAACTTGGTTTGGCACGCGCACTCCTCTCTGCGGACGAGAGTGTGCGACCTGCCTTGCGCGCCGAGGGTTTGCTGACGCGCGACGCCCGTGTGAAGGAACGCAAGAAGCCAGGTCTCA
The DNA here is from genome assembly GCA_002423495.1 of Anaerolineaceae bacterium UBA6105. Classification (GTDB taxonomy): domain Bacteria; phylum Chloroflexota; class Anaerolineae; order Anaerolineales; family Anaerolineaceae; genus Mesolinea. The sequence continues at coordinate 10,363 of DIWN01000082.1, forward strand.
AGCGCGCCCGTAAGGCTCCTACCTACACCAAGCGTTAGTTTTGGTTCCCGCCTGCCAGCCTGCCTGGTATGTTGGGATCGGGTAATGTTACAATTAAAAGGCTGCCCAGCTTAACTTGGGCAGCCTTTGCATGTTTATTAAGGAAGCTGAATAGATGACTGGACGAGGAATAACTATTGTTGGATTGGGACCTGCGGGGGTGGAATACTTAACCCGTGAAGCCTGGGCTCATCTTGAAAACTGCGAGGAGATTTGGCTGCGCACAAAGTTCCATCCAGCTGTTGCTGGGTTGCCAGAAGGCTTGCAGGTGCGCAGTTTTGATGAGATTTATGACTTCAACGATGATATCGGCGTGGTACTCGAGACCATCATTCAGCAGGTCATGGAACTGGGCAAACGTGAGCAAGGGGTGACCTACGGCGTGCCTGGCAGCCCATTTGTGGCTGAGGAGACGGTCAGTGAGCTGATGAAGTCAGTCGCAGGCAGTGATTTGCCAATCCGACTGATAGACGGCGTCAGCTTCATCGAACCGGTGTGTTCGGCGCTAGGGATCGACCTGCACCCGCAGATGGTGTTGGCAGACGCGCTGCACCTGGCGCGGCTCGAAGTGCCTTCCTTCCCTCCGACAATTCCGGCTATTATTTCGCAATTGGACAGCAGCTTTGAAGCCAGCGAACTCAAGCTGACCCTGATGGCAAATTACCCCCAGGAACATTCCGTGATGCTGGTGCATAATGCCGGCAATTCAGACGAGATCGTCGAGAAGCTGGCACTTTATGAGATTGACCAGTCTGTGCATCTGGGCTTGCTGAGTTGCCTGTACCTGCCGCCCCTGAGCCAGGGCGCGTCCTTTGAGGACTTCCAGGAGATCATTGCCCGCCTGCGCCGCCATGATGGCTGCCCCTGGGATCGCGAGCAGACTCACCTGAGCCTGCGCCCCTACCTGTTGGAGGAGGCCTACGAGGTCCTGGAAGCCTTGGACCAGGAAGACAGCCAGCACCTGCGCGAAGAACTGGGCGATCTCCTGCTGCAGATCGGTTTGCATGCCCAGATCGCGACTGAGGATGAAGACTTCCTCATGAGCGAAGTCCTCCAGGGCATTAATTCCAAGCTGATCCGACGGCATCCGCACGTTTTCTCGGATATAGATGCGGACTCGGTCGATAAAGTGCTCACCAACTGGGAAAAGATCAAGGCAGACGAGCGTAAGGATAACGGCGAGAGCCAAAAAGGCATGCTGGATGGCATTCCACTCAGCCTGCCGGCACTCTCGCAGGCAAATCAGATCCAGCGCCGCGCGAAGCGCGTGGGCTTCGACTGGCAGACCATCGAACCGGTCATTGCCAAAGTGCATGAAGAACTGGGTGAGCTGCGCGATGCCCAAACCGATGAAGAGAGACAGGCTGAGGCCGGTGATGTGCTGTTTGCGGTGGTGAATTTGGTGCGCTGGCTGAAGGTTGACCCTGAAATTGCCCTGCGCGAGACCAATCTGCGCTTCCGCAAGCGCTTTGCCTATATCGAAAAGAAGGCGGCGGAGCAGGGTAAAAGCGTTGATCAGTTGAGTTTTGAAGAAATGGATCAAATCTGGGAAGCCGCCAAAGTGGCTTTCAAGCAAGAATTGGATAAGGACGCGGATCGTGGATAATTCCGAAAATACGCCAAAGACGCCAATCGGAAGCGAGCCTAAGATCGCTGCGCCTGAAACACAGGCAGAGGCATGCGGCATAAGCACAGCCCAGGCCGGGCGGCAGATTGCGCGCGCGGCTGGAATCGTGATGATTGCTTACTTCCTCAGCACGATGGTAGGGATAGTGCGGGGTATGGTCGTTTCAAATGCTTTTGGCACCAGCGTGTCCCTGGATTCCTTCAATGCCGCCAACCGTGTGACCGAGCTGCTCTTCAACCTGACGGCTGGAGGCGCACTGGGTTCCGCGTTTATCCCGATGTTTACAGGTTTCTTGACGCGCAAAGACCAAAAGGGCGCCTGGAGGCTGGCTTCGGGGGTGGTCAATTCGGTGTTGATCGTGTTGATTGTGGTTTCGACCCTGATGTGGATTTTTGCACCATTCCTGGTGGAGAGCGGTTTGTTTGCGATGGTGCCAGATTCCAGTGCCGCGCAGGTGGCTGAGACAGCCCGCCTGCTGCGAATCATGCTGCCAACCGTGATCATTTTTGGGATCAGCGGCCTGGTGATGGGCATGCTGAACGCGCACCAGGTTTTCCTTTGGCCTGCGCTGGCGCCCGCTGCCTATTCGCTCGGCATCATCCTGGGGGTTTGGCTGCTGCCAGCTTCCTGGGGGATCGACCGCCTGGCGATTGGAACTGTCATGGGCGCTACCGGGCATTTGCTGCTGCAATTGCCTGCGCTATTCCGCCTGCCTGCCCGAGGTTACGAGCTCTCTGCAGGTTTCAGGGATGGACCGGTACGCAAAGTGCTGCGTCTGATGCTGCCGCGGATATTTGGCGCTGGCATTGTGCAGTTGAATTTTGTGGCCAACACCATTATCAGTCTTTCGCTCGGGGCAGGATCCGTGAGCGCTCTTACCTGGGCATTCACGCTGATGCTGATGCCACAGGCGGCGATTGCGCAGTCTGCTGGAATAGCCTCACTGCCCACGCTCTCAGCGCAGGTAGAACTGGGAAAATTCGCGGATTTTCGCCAGACACTGTCAAGCATTGTGCGCGTCATGCTTTTGCTGGCACTGCCCGCGACTATCGGGCTTGTCTTTTTGCGCGTGCCTTTGGTGCGGGTTTTGTATGAGCGCGGCAGCTTCGACGCCACATCCACCCAAATGGTAGCCTGGGCGCTGCTCTGGTACGCCCTGGGGTTGACCGGACACAGCCTGGTGGAAGTGTTAAGCCGTGCTTTTTACGCCATGCACGACACCAAAACCCCGGTTTTTGTTGGGGTCGCGGCCATGACGGGCAATATTCTGCTTTCCTTTTTCTTCTCCGGTCTTTTCAGCCACATCGGCTGGCTGCCCTTGGGCGGTCTGGCGCTGGCCAATACCACGGCAACCGCGGTGGAATGCCTGGTTCTGTTCGCGATCATGCGCCGGCGTTTGCAAGGAGTGGGCGGGAAGCAAATCCTGCGAACTGGGCTTTTAGCTCTGGCAGCAAGCGCAGTGATGGGCTTGGTGCTGGTCGGATGGATGGCGATATTTGGGGGTTTGAGCAAGTTCCTGGTATTAGGCGTGGGCGTTATTTTGGGGGTGCTGACCTACGGTGTGATGCTGAAGCTGCTGAAAGTGCCCGAGTTGGATTCAATCTTACTGCGCATAAAAAGCAAGCTGGCTGAAAAAGGCTGAAGGTATTGCCAGAGCTGACCAGTTGGTTGGCTTGATAAAAAATGGTTGAACTCCCTTCTTCTTTCCTGAAAGAATTAACAGCCCTTGGTTTAGGGGAAGAGGCTGAAGCGTCGCTTACTGGCTTTGCCAGGCGGCACTTAGGCCGGATGAAGGACCTGGCGGAAAGAGCTTACGAGGGTAATGTGCCTGACTTCCCAATTTGCCGACATCACCCTCTTGGGAGGCTGGCAGTTCTGATCTGGAAGCTGGCTGAGATTCGGCGCAGCTACGAGGCTCTCGGCGTCAATCCGGAGATTATTGCAGACACATTCAGCGATATTACCCTGCGGCAGCGTTTGTATTTCCAGAACACTGGCAAGATAGGTTTGAGCCGCACGGATTGCGTCTGGCTGCGGCACCTGGTGAACGTCCAGATTTTTAAGCTGGGCGTGCTGCAATATCAGCCGACCAGGATGTTTTACCTGGAAACTTACGAGGACGGCAGTCCGTTTTTTGTAATCAGCGAGGCGCAAAAATCCCGGTTGCCGGCAGGAACACCCGTACTGAACGCGCACATCCAAACAGGAGCAGACCTGGAGCCGGAGCGTGTGGCTGAGTCACTCCAGATGGCAAGAGATTTCTTCAAAGAGATTTTCCCAGGGACTCACTTCCGGACGATAGTGTGCTATTCATGGTTATTGCATTCGGGCTTGCAGGACTTATTGCCGCCAAATAGTCGGATATTGCAATTCGCGAAAAATTTTGAGGTGATCAGTGAATCGGGGGATAAAAGACAGGCAGTGGAGCGCATCTTCGACAGGCGCTACCGGCGCAAGGCAGATTATCCTCAGCAGACGAGCCTGCAGCAGGTAGCATATCGCGACCTTTCCAAGCTTGGTTACGCCCTTGGAATCTTTTACCTGGATTGAATTGTTACCTGGTGGATATGAACCGGGCTAACTCCAGACCATAACCCACTGCACCGCCAGCGCAATTGCTACACCAAAAAACACACCTACAATTGCTTCGCCGGGGGTGTGACCGATAATTTCCCGCAGGTAAGAAACTTCAGTTTCATCCAGCTTTTTCAGATGCAGCAGCTCGCGCGCGATCTGGTTGATACGTTCAGCGTGAAAGCCGGCTTGCCGGCGTACACCGGTGGCGTCGTAGACGACGATGCCAGTGACCGCGAGTGCCAAGGCAAATATGGGGCTATCCCAACCTGCATTCATCCCTATCGAAGCTGTTGCAGCGGTCATCAGGGTTGAATGCGAAGATGGCATGCCTCCGGCGCTCAGCAACAGCGTCCAGTCCCAGCGTTTGTGGCGAAGGTATTCCATAGGCACTTTGATCAACTGTGCCAGGACCCAACTGAACATGGTCGAGACACCAACCGGATTGGTGAAAAAATCCATCATGCTCACGCAGACTCACCGGCTGTTGTCACAGGCGTCGAAGAGAGCGTTTCCACGCGCAACTGGGCGGTCTCCAGCAGTTGGCTGCAGATGTCGCTCAGGCGTTTGCCTTCTTCGTAGAGTTTCAAGGCTTCTTCCAGCGGCAGTTCGGTGTTTTCGAGCTGAGTGATAATCTGCTGCAGGTTGGCAAAAGCGGTTTCAAAACTGGGTGTGGACTGGTCGGTCATGCGTTATCTCCTGAGATAGTTGCGGTGATTTTGCCATCGCTCAACTGGATCTGGATGGGTTGGTTTGGGCTGGTTTGATTGCTGCGCGAAATTAGTTGGTGGGTCTGCGCGTCGCTCACGATGGCGAAGCCGCGCTTGAGCACTGCCATGGGGCTGACACTTTCCAGCCGGGCAAGTTGGTTTTGCAGCTTGAGCTGATGCTGGGAAAGATAGTGGCTCATAGCGCGTTCGAGACGTTCACGTGTTTCGTCCTGAGATTGAAGGTAAGTGCGCACGCGCTGGCCTGGCGAGTGACGCTGCAGGCGGTTTTCCACAAGCAGGAGGTCCTGGCGCATGATGCTCATTTTGGTTTTCAGGCTGAGGTTCAGATCTTGTCGGATGGCAAGAAGTTCAGACGCCAGGTCAGCACTGGTGATCGGGGTAGCAAGTTCGGCTGCGGCGGTGGGAGTGGGAGCGCGCAGGTCGGCAGCGAAATCGGCGATGGTGAAGTCGGTTTCGTGCCCCACGCCCGAAATGACCGGCACGTGCGAAGCGCGGATGGCGTAGGCAACCGCTTCATCATTAAATGACCACAAATCCTCAATTGAGCCGCCACCGCGGGCAAGGATGATCAAATCAAGATCGGGCAGGGATTTAAGCAACTGAAAAGCGCTGACAATGCCGGCAGGGGCTTCAGCCCCCTGAACGGGGGTTGGGGCCAGCGTGACGCGCGCCAGGGGCAGTCGCCGGCGCAGAGTGTTGAGAATGTCCTGAAGGGCAGCGCCAGTGGCAGAGGTGATCACGCCGATGTGACGTGGGAATTGCGGCAAAGGACGCTTCAGCTCGGGCGCGAAAAGCCCTTCAGCTTCAAGGCGGGCTTTCAGACGTAAATATTCCTGGTAGAACTGACCTTCACCTACTGGCTGCATTTCGTCGACGTAGAGCTGCACCTGACCCCCAGCAGGGTAGAAGCTCATTGCGCCGTGGGCTTCCACGCTTTGACCATCCTTGGGGTTGAAGCGCAGGCGGAAGGCTTGGCCCTTCCACATCACGCAGCGCAGTTGGGCTTCGTTGTCTTTGAGGGTGAAGTAAAGGTGCCCGGAACGCGGCTGGCTGAAGTTGGAAATCTCTCCCCGGACCCAGACATCGCGCATGATTTCGTCGGTCTCGAGCACCTCGCGTAGGTAATTGGTGAGGGTTGTGACGGTGAAAACCATCGGTTGGAGCGGCGGAAAGTCGAATTCAAGCATGGGTAAAGTATAAGCGATTTAGGGGAAATTTCGATGGCAGTGGGAAAGGTTGTTGCGGGGAAGATTAATGATGGAGTAGTGGACGGGCAAGCAATGAATCCTTTAAAACCTTAATCAACGACTTTGTACTCATGCTTTGAGATTGTATAATTTCATACAACCTGTCCCTATTGAGAGGAGACACATGAAACGCATCCTTTTACCTATGATTATTCTTCTGCTGACGCTGAGCGCCTGCGTTACCACTCCGAACACCGACGTTGAAGCCGAATTGCGGGCAACATTGGTGGCAGTGAACGTTCAGGCAACAGTTCAGGCAGAACAAATCGCTTCTTTACAGACGCAAGTTGTGCAGCCAACGGCAACTTGTCCCATTTGCCCGACGTCCGATCCTACCTCCACACCAATTCTACCTACCGACACACCTGTTCCGACAGCAACTGTTCAAGCCACCGGCAGCGTTTCGGGGAGGTTGGGTTATCCCTCGGAAATGGTCCCACCGCTGAGGGTTGTGGCATTTAACACCCTGACAGGGGAGTATTACTGGCAAAACACTGTGCTGAACCAAATGAATTACCGGTTTGAAGCGCTGCCAGTGGGTACGTACCATGTTTTGGCTTACTTGATTGATAATCCCAGCCGAACCTTTTACGCGGCATATTCCAATTTTGTCACTTGCGGCTACCTGGAGAGTTGCACAGACCACACTTTGGTCACTGTCGAGGTAAAAGCGGGAATGGAAACTACCAATGTTGACCCGAACGACTGGTATGGTGTCGAACCGGAATCGCTTGGTTGGCCGCTTGACCCGACTATAAACTGGAATTAGTAGGGAACTGTCCTGCCTGTTCCACAAGTTCCTGGTTGACGCATCCCGCAAGGGGAGGCTTCGCACTCAGGAAGTGGGCGAGAACAAAAATCCCGCTCAGGGTAACCACGGGAATGTTGTTTAGACAGGTATGATTATCTACACATTCTCCAAGGTGATCGTTTCCAGTATTCAGGGCTGACACGGGGGTCTGCCCCTACTCCATCACTTGCCACAAGACCATCGTAGGGAACTGGACTGCCTGTTCCTCAAGCTCCTGGTTGACGCAGGCGTCAACCCTACATCAGGATCTTCTTAGGTTAAGGCGGGTCTCTGATAGAATTTCGGACA
>DIWN01000101.1 GCA_002423495.1 Anaerolineaceae bacterium UBA6105
GAAAAAACCCTGGAGATGTATGGAACATTCCAAATGTTAAGAATAATCACATCGAAAAATTAGATCACCCTTGTCAGTTTCCAGTCGAATTAATCGAAAGATTTGTCCTTTCGCTGACCAATGAAGGTGACTGGGTCTTCGATCCATACTTAGGCACTGGTACTACTATCGTAGCTGCTCTCAGGCATCAAAGAAAAGGAGCTGGCAGCGAAATAATGCAGAAGTATGTGGATATTTCAATAGATCGGGTTCAAAAAGAGCTTGCTGGCGTACTTAAGACTAGGCCAATGAATAAACCAATTTATATTCCACCATCAGAAAACAATAAGGAGACTCTTTTGTATGAATCTAATTGAAACCTATTCTCACTTAAACGGGTTGGAGTACCTTCTAGTTCATAAACCAGAACTCTGGAATGAAATCCTGGAAGTTATAGGGATGGTAGATGCAAATAGATTCCGAACAAAAATCTCAAAAGAAATCACAATGGTCGGTAAGGCTCTTTATAGTCCCAAAGACATTAATTTCGCCTTTAAAAAGTTTTTAAGCGATTGTGGATGGGAGGAGAGTCGGGTAAGCTATTGGGTGACTAGGAGTGAAAAGCTTATTAGAAGAACATTGCAGATGTCGCCTGCAGAACAAAAGGCAGAAATCGAAGCCGAAGGTGAAGAAGCCATCAGGAGCTATAACCAAACAGATTTTGTGAAAGACCGTGTAGCGATAGAAGTCCAATTTGGGAAATATTCCTTTGTCGCATATGATCTCTTCGTAAAGCATCTCGCTTTTTACATCGGTGATCACATCGACGTTGGAATCGAAATTCTTCCCATGAAATCAATGCAAAAAGACATGAGTTCCGGGCCTTCATATTATGAAGGTGAGCTATATAATGTCATAAGACAAGGCCGGGGAGTTCCTGCAGTTCCTCTAGTAATATTAGGAATTGCTCCTTAGCGGGGAAGTAAGGTTAGAACAATAGCTTAATACAACTAATGTCAAGACATAACTGCTTGTAGTACTGAAGCATGTGCCTACACCGCCTTAACTTACCCCTTTGTGGCATAATTAAACAAAATCTGAGCCTCAAGGAGAGCCTATGCAAACCTTGCATGTTGTTTCACACACGCATTGGGATCGTGAATGGTACAAAACCTTTCAACAGTTCCGCCTGCAACTCGTCCACCTCGTGGACAATCTCCTGATCATCCTGGATAATGACCCGGATTACAAGCATTTTATGCTGGATGGGCAGACGATCGTGCTTGAAGACTATTTGCAGGTGCGTATGGCAAATCTGCCGCGCCTGCAGCAATACATCCAGGATAAGCGCATCCTGATTGGCCCATGGTACATCCTGCCGGACGAATTCCTGGTTTCTCCTGAGTCGATCGTGCGCAACCTGTTGATCGGCAGGAATATCTGCCAGCTCTTTGGTCAACGCATGATGGTGGGTTACATCCCTGATCCCTTTGGGCATCTTTCCCAACTACCTCAGATCCTGAACGGCTTTCACATGGACACCGCCTGCCTCTGGCGCGGCGTGCCGGATGGCTCCGCCACGCTGCTCAATTGGCTCTCCCCCGATGGCTCTGGTGTGCTGCTGGCTCACCTCTATGATGGCTATGGCAATATCGCTGATTGGCCTGCCGCTGATCCTGATCAATCGCTCGATCTCCTCAACGCTAAGGCAGACAAGCTTCAGCCCTACAACCCCAGCTCTCATTACCTGATGATGCGCGGCAGCGATCATCTTGAACCCCGCCCCGAACTACCTGAGCACTTGCTCCATTTCAACCAAAATAACCAGTCCGAGCGCCAGGCAATCCACTCCACCCTGCCAGCATACCTGGCAGCCGTTAGCAACGAAATTTCTGAAGGAAACATCCCCCTCCAGACCTTGCAAGGTGAGCTGCGCGACCCCCACAAAGCCCACATCCTGCCGGCTGTCCTTTCAGCCCGCATGTGGATCAAGCAGCGCAATCACTACTCGCAGAATTTGCTTGAACGCTGGGCCGAGCCCTTCACCACCTGGGCTGAATTGCAAACCCGCGGCATAAATGCTTTCACGCCACCTGTCGGGCTTCAAAAATCCAGCCGTATCGCAGATCCCGGTTCGGTCGTGAACCAGGCCTGGAAGCTGCTCATCAGCAACCACCCGCATGACTCGATTTGCGGATGTTCCATCGACGACACCCACAGAGACATGATCACCCGCTTCGACCAGGTCGATCAGATCGGCGAAGAACTCACCAATCAGTCGCTGGACACTCTCAGCTTCGAGATCAACACTTCACGAACTGGAGAACACGGCGAGTATGCCGCTCTGACGGTTTTCAATGCTTCCCCCTACCGCCGCAGTTCGATCGTGAACACTTTGATAGACCTGCCTCGTGAGGCCAAATGTCTGCGCGTGATTGATTCTGAAGGCAAGGAAATCAACGCCGATTGTCTCTTTGGCGAACGCGAGTTTAAAGAGTCCAACACTTATCCTGTCAGGGAGCTTATGGGGCTTCTCCAGGGTGCTTCTCAGTCCGGGCATGATGGTAAAAACCTGATTTATGCCACCGTCACAGATGAAAACGGCTTGCCCTGCGTGGAAGCGGAGTTTTCATCACTGCTCGAACCTGATCTCGAGAATCTTACGGCTGCCTTCAAGCAGGTAACCAACCTAATCGCAAATTCTGACCCGGAAGCGCTTGTCAGGGTCAAGGTTTTCAATGTGCCGACGGCATCCCTTGACATTTCCGCGGAAGATCTGCCTGCTATAGGCTACCGCACCTATTGGATCTGCAAGTCTGATGAGCCTGATGAGCCATTTGAAGAAGCGGATGAGGATCCGGACGATTTCATCTCAAACCAATTCCTGGAAATCCACGCCAGCGGTGATGATGGCAGCCTCAGCCTGAAGGATCTTCGAACAGGTCAGGTCTTTGAGGGGCTGTGTCAGATCGTGGACGTGGGAGACCGCGGCGACGAGTACAACTTCACACCCCCGGAGAATGACCGTGAAGTCATACCGACCCTGGTGTCTGCAACGACTTATAAAACCAGCCTCTACGAGACGCTCATCCTGAGCATGACACTCGAACTTCCTATCTCTCTGACAGAATCGCGCGATAGCCGCGAAGAAAGTATCATCACGCACGACCTCGATGTTCTGGTAACCCTGGTCAGGGGTGTGCCGCAAGCCGAAGTTCAGATCTACTTTGAAAATGAAGCCCTCGACCACCGCCTTGGGGTAAGATTTCAAACCGGTCTGAAGGTTGATACAGCCCGTTATGATGGTCACTACGATGTCCTCACCCGCCCTATCGATCTCCCCAAGACCGACAGCACCTGGCGTGAATTGCCCCGCCCCGAAGTGCCTCAGCGCAGTTTCGTGGATGTCAGCGATGACCAGGGCGGCCTTATGATCGCCAATCGCGGTTTACCCGAGGTCGCAGTCGTTCGCGACCAAAACGGCGAAGCCGTGATCGACCTCACTCTCTTGCGTTCCGTTGGCTGGCTAAGCCGGGACGACCTCTGGAATCGGGTTGGTCATGCCGGTCCGCCGCTGATGACGCCCGATGCCCAGGAGTTACGCCCCTACACCTTTGATTTCTGCATCATTCCGCATGGTCCGGACTTTTTTGAGGCCTTCAAATTGGCGCAATCCTTCCAAACAGACCTGGACTTCAGAACCTCCGACCTGCACGAAGGCAGCCTTCCGATTGAGCACGCTATGGTGGAAGTTTCACATGCTGAATTTATGATCACCGCCATCAAAGAAGCTGAAGACGAGAGCGGCTGGGTGGTGCGCGGGGTCAACCTGGGGGATGAAAGCATCCAACTGCGCTTGAAACCCAATATGCTCAACAATAGCGCGCACCTGGTGCGATTAGACGAAAGCCTTATCCATGACCTGGTGCAGCAGCCTGACGGCTGCGTGGAGCTTGAGGTTCCATCCAGGCGCATAATCAGCGTTTTGTTCAGGATCACGGACTGAGGCCCCGGTGTTGACTCAAGCCGATTTCTTCATAGCCGACATTCCCATCCACAGTCGCCTGATCCTGGCACCCATGGATGGCATTTCGGATGCGGCTTTTCGCCTTCTCACCCGCCGGCTTGGTTCAGCCTATTCGGTTTCCGAATTTATCAACACCCTCGACTACGCCAACCAGAAAAATTACCAGAAAAAACGCCTTCTCGCGCGCGACGAAGAACGCCCCTTCGTGGCACAACTGCTCGACAACGATGCCGTCCGCATGGCCGAGTGTGCTGCCCGTATTGAGGAAGAATTCCAACCTGACATGATCGACATCAACATGGGCTGTGCCGCTAAAAGCGTGGCAGGTCGCGGAGCTGGAGTGGGAATGATGCGCAATCCGCAATTGGTCAAAGATGCTGTCGCGCTTGTTTCTCGTGCGGTCAAGGTTCCCGTCACCGTCAAAATGCGGATAGGTCGGGACAGCACCACCCAAAATTTCCTCGAAATTGCCAACCTGGCAGCAGAAAATGGCGCCAAAGCCCTCGCGCTGCACGGACGCACGGGCAGGATCTCTTACCAAAAACCTGCGCAATGGCAGCCCATAGCTGAATTGAAGCGCGCCTTCCCGCAGGTACCTGTTATCGGCAATGGCGACGTTTCCACTCCTGCTGACGCGCGGCGCATGCTGGAGGAAACCGGCTGCGACGCAGTCATGATCGGACGGGCAGCCAAAGCCAATCCCTGGATTTTTTCCTGGCGCGATCGGGATGAGGTCAGCATCCAGGAAGTGGCGGAGACAACGCTCTGGCAGCTGAAGGATATGCTCGCAACCAACCCTGAAAACGCCATCATGCCTTTTCGCAAGTACCTGAAGGCTTACCTTGAGCCCTATCAACTTCCGCGCGAAACCATGCGAACCCTGCTCACCTGCAGCGACGCCAACGAACTTTTAACCCTGCTTAATTATACCTTTACCAAACTGGGAGCAAGCATTGAGTAATTCCCTCCGGATATTCTTAGATCCAGGGGTAAAATTAAAAAACAACTAACCATACGAGGAGCCTGTCTATGAACCTGAACCAATCTTTTGATGAAAAAAGCTACAAGAGTATTATCCACGCCTGGACCATGTACGATTGGGCGAACTCCGCTTTCGCCACCACGATTATGGGCGCAATTTTGCCCACCTACTTTGCCACCTATATCGCCACTGGCAATTCCGTTCCGATTTGGGGTTATGCGGTCGCCATCGGCAGCCTGATCGCCGCTGTGCTCAGCCCGATCCTCGGCGGCATCGCGGATTTCAAAGCCTCCAAAAAACTCTTTCTTGGGATCTTCGTAGCCCTCGGCGTTATCAGCACCGCCGCGTTATTCTTTGTTTCCGGTCCGGAACACCAAACCCTTTGCGTCGTGCTCTATATCCTCGGAACGATTGGATTCGCTGGCTCGCTGGTTTTCTACGACTCCCTGCTGCCGCATGTGGCAAAACCGGAAGATATGGACAAAGTTTCTTCCCGCGGATATGCTGTCGGGTATATCGGCGGTGGAGTGCTGCTGCTCATCAATGTCCTCATGATTTTCTTAGGACCAAACTTGTTGACAAATATGACCAACGAAGCAGCCACGCAATTAATGATGCGCCTCAGCCTGGCGAGCGTTGCGATCTGGTGGGCAGTGTTCTCCATTCCTCTTTTCCGAAGGGTTAAAGAGCCTGCCGCCATGGCAGAGAAACATGAAATTGGGAAAAATAGCGTCATTGTCAGCTTCCAGCGCCTTGGCAAGGCGTTTCGCGAGATCCGTGATTACCAGGACCTTTTCTGGTTTCTGCTGACCTTCCTGGTTTACTCCAACGGCATCGGCACCATCATCACCATGGCTGCAGCCTTCGCCACAGAACTGGGGTTCAGCACCATGACCGTGCTGGGTACCTTCCTGATGGTTCAGTTTATCGCCGCGCCATTTGCTCTGCTTTTCGGCAAGCTCGGTTCCACGCTTGGCAACAAAAAGGCGATTTCCATCAGCCTGGTCATTTACACCCTGGTGGCAATTGTGGGCTACTTCATGACCAAAGACTGGCATATGTTCGCACTGGGTTTTGGTGTGGCAACCGTACAGGGTGGCAGCCAGGCTCTGAGCCGCTCTTTAATCGGTAAACTCATGCCCAAAAGCAAAACTGCGGAATTTTACGGCCTTTTCAGCGTTTCAGAGAAATTCAATACCGTTATCGGTCCGGCAATCATGGCGCTGGTCACCCAACTCACCGGCAATGTCCGCCTGGGCATTATATCGCTGGTTATCTTTTTCATAGTTGGCATACTGATGCTCCAGAAGGTCGACCTCGAACGTGGCGCACGCAAGGCAAAAGCGGAAGATGAACTAATGGTTGTGGTTGAAAGACCTTGAATTCCAAGCTAACCGCTAGTTTTAGCCTCCCAGTTACTCTGGGAGGTTTTTTTTATCATCTTGTAACAATTTTTAAATTCTCTTTACATCCTGCTCAAAGTGACTATAATTTTGTTGCTTATCATCATTACTCCGGGAGAATTGACAAATGAAGAAATTCCGCGTTGCGGTTTTGGCGAACATCAAGGCGAACGCGCCTGCTTTTGAAGGCATGAGTGAAGATCAGTGGGACGACCTTGACTCTGAGTCAACCGTGCTCACCCTGTGCGATGCCATTCGCGCCGGCGGACACGAAAGCGAATTCCTCGAAGCTGACGAATCCATCATAGATACCGTTCGCGCCTACAAACCTGATATCTGTTTCAACATTGCCGAGAGCCACTTTGGCGACTCGCGCGAAGCGCAAATTCCAGCCATTCTCGAAAAACTCCGGATTCCCTACACGGGCTCAAAGGTTCTCACGCTCGCCCTTTCGCTCGACAAACCCATGACCAAGCGCATCCT
>DIWN01000007.1 GCA_002423495.1 Anaerolineaceae bacterium UBA6105
ACCACCAGCACCATGCAGCAAGAGGCCTCCCGCCGCCTGGGCTACACTGCCCGGCGCACCATGGCCCTGGCGCAGCAGTTGTATGAAGGTATTGACCTGGGCGATGGCGCAGTGGGCCTGATCACCTACATGCGTACCGACTCGGTGCACGTCTCGGCGCAGTCGGTGAACGAAGCGCGCGAATATATCGCCAAAAAGTACGGAGATGATTACGTGCCGAAGAAAGCGCCGGTCTATCGCACCCGGGCTGCTTCAGCACAGGAAGCCCATGAGGCGATCCGACCCACATCGGTGAAACGCACTCCTGAGAGCATGAAGAATCACCTGAGCGGTGATCAGTACAAATTGTATAAATTAATCTGGCAGCGTTTTGTTGCCAGCCAGATGTCTCCCGCGCAGATCGAAACAATCACGGTTGATATTGCTGGCAAAATGGAAAAAGAAACGTACTTGTTCCGGGCAAGCGGCAGTACAACGGTTTTTCCTGGTTACCGGGCATTATATACCGCCCGCAAGGGGGAAGATGAAAAAGAGGACGAAGACCAGACTGAGCTGCCTCTTGAGTTGTTGGTGGTGGGGCAAAAGCAGCGTTTGCTTGAGCTAAACCCAAGCCAACATTTCACCGAGCCACCACCACGTTTTACAGAAGCTTCGCTGATCCAGGTGCTGGAGGAAAACAAGATTGGCAGACCTTCCACGTATTCCGCGATCATCACCACGATCCAGGCGCGTGGCTACGTGACGCGCGAATCGAAGCGCCTGATTCCAACCGAAATCGGATTTTTGGTCAACGACCTGGTGGTGGAGTACTTCCCTTCGATTGTGGATATTGAATTTACATCCACCATGGAAGATAAGCTGGATGAAATTGCTCAGGGAGATATCGCTTGGGTGGAGGTGATCCGGGACTTTTATATCCCATTTAAAGAGAGTCTGGACCATGCCAAAGAGAACATGCCCAAGACAAAAATAAAGCCGGAGCTGATCGGAAGAGAATGCCCGGAATGTGGCGGGGATTTGGTCTTGCGGACAGGGCGGTTTGGGCGCTTTATCAGTTGCGCGAACTTCCCACAGTGCAAGTACACCGAACCCTGGCTTGAGAAGATTGGCGTGACTTGTCCGGTTTGCCACGAGGGTGATGTCGTTGAAAAACGCAGCAAACGCGGCAGAGTGTTTTATGGCTGCTCACGTTATCCCGAATGCGATTATGTTTCCTGGGATAAACCCCTGGCGAGCGCCTGCCCTAAATGCGGCGGCAACTTAACCACGAAGAATGGCAAGCAGGCTGTCTGCAGTGATTGCCACTCGCGATTTGAGCTCGATGAGGGTGAGTTGCAGCAGTAATTGTAGCGACTGGTATAAAACCTGCACCTTAAGCAGTAAATAACATTTTCATTGAGGTGCAGGTATGGAAAACACACTAAACTATGTAAAAGAGAAGCTAAAGGTACCAAGAAACCTGGCAACAGCGGCTGCGGTGGCTGGTTTGGTGCTTGGTTTGATTATTGGGTGGGTGATTCTGCCTGTGCAGTGGACCGATGCTTCGGCTGAGCATCTACGGGCAGATTTGCGTCAGGATTATCTGCGCAATTTGATCACTACCTTTACCCTGAACGGCGACAAAGAAAAAGCCATCCAGCTCTATGGAGAATTGGGCGAGACGGCTGAGTCAACCCTCAGCGACTTGTTGGCGCAGCCAGGATTTCTCTCCACAGAACAAATTACACGGTTTACGACCGCCCTTGGGATTGCCATCCCTGAGGCGAGTGGAGAGGCAGCCAGCCCTGCGCCCCTGACACTTGAGGACGGTACGGAAATCCAATTGGACTCTGGCGATGAAATTGAAGCGGGAACAAAATCCAATACCCTGTTGTGGTTGGGTTTTGGTCTGCTGGCAATCCTTGGCGTCGGTGCCTACCTTGCTTATCGCTACTATTTCAAAGAGCAACCCGTGGAAGAAGGCAAGCCCCTGGATGATGACACATCCAGGAATCGCGTTGCGCCAGCGGCAGCAAGGCAACCCGCGGCAGTGCCAATGCGCCCGGCAGCAGAACCTGCGCCCGCAGCAGCACCAGCGCAGAGTCAGTCGGTCTTTAAACCGCCTTTCTTTGGCAATGGCAAGCAATCCAATGGGACAAGCACGAAAAAACCCGTGGCACAGTTTATGTCAACATACGTATTTGGGGACGATCGCTATGATGAATCATTTACGTTTGATGCTCCTAACGGCGAGTTCTTAGGCGAGTGTGGCGTGAGCATCTCTGACATTATTGGGGTAGGAGAGCCCAAGAAAATCTCTGCTTTTGATATCTGGCTTTTCGACAAGAATGACATTCAAACTGTGACGAAAGTTTTGATGAGCAAGCATAGTTACGAGGATCCAACCACACTACAGCGCCTGGAAATCAGAGGCGAACCAATTTTGGCTGAGCCTGACGGGCAATTTGTGCTCGAAACTGCAACCTTGCGCTTGGAAGGTAGAATCGTGGATGTTATGTATGGGGACATGCCCTTACCAGAGGACAGTTACTTCCAGCGCAGCACGGTGGAGCTGGCGATTTACAGGAAGTAAATAAGCTGATAGCTGATAGTAAAAAAAAACGGGTTTCGTAAAGGAACCCGTTTTGTGTTCGTTGGGTGAGGAATTACTCAATTTTAAGGATTTTGATTTTTAAAATGGATTTGTTGGGGAGGGTGACCTCGACAGTTTGTCCCTTTTTATGTCCCATCAGGGCAGAGCCCATGGGAGATTCATAAG
The DNA here is from genome assembly GCA_002423495.1 of Anaerolineaceae bacterium UBA6105. Lineage (GTDB taxonomy): Bacteria > Chloroflexota > Anaerolineae > Anaerolineales > Anaerolineaceae > Mesolinea. The sequence continues at coordinate 2,759 of DIWN01000007.1, forward strand.
AAATCTTTCGTTCACGGGGATTAGCTTCGTTGGCTCCAACAATGATAAAAGTCTCTTCAGGCTCGTTTTCTTCCTGAATGGTCACGGTATTGCCGATTTGGACGACGGAGGTATTGATGTCTGCCTCCTCTACCAGCGTGGCAGAGTAGAGGATGGCTTCGATTTGTTGAATTCGTCCTTCAAGGAAGCCTTGATCTTCCTTAGCAGCATGATAATCAGCGTTTTCGGAAAGATCACCCATTTGGATGGCGTTTTTTAAACGGCGGGCAATTTCCTCGCGCCTGGGACCTTTTAGTTCAGCCAGTTCTTCAAGTAGTTTTGCCTTACCGGCAGGGGTTAAAATTTGGGGTGTTAGAGCCATGATTAGTGTTTTACTCCTAAGGTAAAGTTTGTGAATCGAAAAGTCGCAGATGTTCATCGATCGCGAAGCGGTCGGTCATGCCGGCGATATAATCACAAATTGTGCGCTCGAGACCACGCTGTGGAATGAGCTCCTGGACCGCTTCCGGCAGAGCCGAAGGCGTTTTTTGGTACATTGTGAAGATATCCGTAATGATGCGTTCCGATTTGACCGACATGCGCACAACGCGATGGTGGCGATAGAGTTTGTTGAACAGGAAATCTTTCAACTCGCGGTTGCGGCGGTACATATCCTCGCTGAAACCGGCAACATTGAAAGGCAGTTTTTGCAGATCGAGGGAGGAACTAACCTTGCTTTTTCGCAGGTAGCGGTCGATTGACTGAACCAGGTCAGTGATCTCAAAGTTGATCAAGCGGCGGATGATCTGATGCCGGGAAAGCTCATCAAGCGTCTCACTGCGTCGCCGACCAATACTCTCGTTCACGATTTCCCAGAGGGCGATTCCATCCAGTTGCGAGGGTGTGATCATCCCGGAGCGCAAGCCATCATCGAGGTCATGGGAGGTGTAGGCCAGTTCGTCCGCCACGTTGGCGATCTGGGCTTCAAGACTGCCGCGCAACTCGGGGTCATAATTCTGGGCGTCGGCGATATCGTAATCTGTTTCGTGCTTGACCATGCCCTCGAGAACTTCCCAGCTGAGGTTCAGACCCAGAAAATCCGGATAACGATTTTCAAGTTCTGTGACAATACGCAAGGAATGCTGGTTGTGGTTGAAACCGCCATGCTCCTTCATCAGACGTGCCAGGGCAGTTTCGCCGGAGTGACCAAAGGGGGGATGACCGATATCGTGGGCAAGGCAGATCGTTTCCACCAGATCTTCATTCGCGCCCAAAGTGCGGGCGACCGAGCGTCCGATTTGAGCGACTTCGATGGAGTGGGTCAGGCGGGTGCGGTAATAATCACCCTCATGATTAATGAACACCTGGGTTTTGTACTCGAGCCGGCGAAAGGCCGTGGTATGGATGACGCGTTCGCGGTCGCGCTGATAACGCGTGCGATAGTCCGCCTCTTCTTCAGGATACTTCCGACCACGGGAATCCTTGCTGCGAATGCCGTAGGGGGCAAGGATTTGGTCTTCGAGTTCTTCAAGTTGTTGTCTGCTATAAATCATGCAATGCCTCTGTGGGTATTATACGAGCAATTTTGGGTGAATGTCTAAGTTAGTTGATTGTTGTACCAGTGGCACTGCCATCAAGGGCAAGCCTGAGAGCTCCGGGTGAAACCGCTGAAAAGATCTGGACGGAAATCCCGGAAAATTCACGGCAGAGAGCCTGCATTAGCTGCACTTTTGTGACCATCCCGCCGGTAACGTCCTGGCTGGCTGATCCATTAAGAAATTCTGAAGAATCGGAATGATCCGAGATGTGAGGCAGCAAATGCTGATTATCAGGAAAGTCAGCGTACACGCCTTCGACTTTGCCAGCTATCAAGATGCGATCAGGACGAATCGAGCGAGCCAGATAGATGAAGAGCTCTTCTGTAGAGAGAATCGTACCGCCGAGGGTGAGGTCAGAAACGACATCCCCATAGACGAGGGGTATAAGGCCCAAATGGAAACTCTGGATCAGTGGTTGTAGATTCCAGCCTTTGATCTCGTGATTGTCAGTTGTGATACAAGCCGATGGGGGAAAAGACATCAGAGGCAGGTTCAGTGACTGTGCTTGTTCAATGATAATCTGGTTGAGTTTGCGAGCGCTATACCAAACCCGTTGATAACCCAAGGCATCTTCACGGCAGCGCACACCCTGGCGCGTGCCGTATTGAGCGGCGGCGTGGTGACCAAAGGAACCTGAACCATGCCCAAGCAGCAGCCAATCGGAAGGGTTATCCGAACGCCATTCAGCGATCTGGCTCAACAGGCCGTTGATCTGCTCGATCAGGGCAGTCTCAGGCTGATCTTTGTCAGTGATTAGTGAGCCACCCAGTTTGAGGAAAGTCACTCTCGGATATTGCATGTCCGTTACTCCCCGGGATTGAGAGAGGTGCTAAAGACATTTGGCGAGCCAGCTGAAATCAGTGCTTGCGTGACTGCCGCTTCAGTTTCAGGCTTGACAATCGCCACCATATGACCGCCCATGCCTCCGCCAGTGAGTTTTGCGCCAAGCGCGCCAGCCTGCCTGGCAGCCAGGATCAGGGCGTCCAGTTCGGGGCAGGAAAGCCGAAGCGCAGAGAGATGCTCCTGGTTGGCATTCATTGCTTTGCCAAGCGCTTCAATGTCCGCAATTTGGCAGGATCGTTTGCTCTGCTGCACCAATTCGGCGATGGCATCCAGGTGAGGTTGAACGGCTTCGAGATTGGTTTCGAGGTCCTGAGCCAATTGACCAGTTGATTCCCGGGTGGATTTGCGAACGCCCGAATCTGCAACCACAAAAGTAAACTCACTGATTGGCTGGATGAATTCGATCACCTCTCCACGCTGATAGTAAATCGGTTTCTCGTAAGTGATGACGGTGTTATCGATGCCGGATGGGCGGCCGTGTACAGCCTGTTCGGACTGAAAAGCCAGGGTGTTAAGCTCCTGGGGTTTTAAGGGGTGACCCAGAAAAGCGGACATGGAACGCAGGAGTGAGATGGCTATCGCGGCGCTGGAACCCAGCCCCGCTGCTATCGGCAGTTCAGAGGTGATGACGATGCGGCATGTGGGTAATCGGCGCAAACCCAGGAATGAAAACAGAAGGTTCAGGGTCAGAGCAAGAAAATGACCTTTTTCAAGCTCGCTAAGGTCGCTATCTATGCCAAGCGCAGCAACTTTGATATGGATTTTGCCTTGTGGCTGGCCGATAGCTGGCTCGATGGTGGTATGCACCTTGAGACTGTTGAGGGGGATGGCAATAGCCGGGCTGCCATAGACTACAGCATGCTCACCAAATAGAATCAATTTTCCACAAGCGGATGCGGTTTTTGCGGGCATGTTTCACCTCAATATCTTAGATAGAGAATAAGCATGACAGCCAGACCCCAAAGGAGGATGGCGGCCTGCAAGGGACGGTCTTTTAGTAATATTTCTTCCGGGGCAGAGGCTGTGTTGAAATTTTGGATCAAGTACATGTAGCGGAAAATGCCGAAGAAGACGAAGGGAATGGTGAGCATCATCGCATAAGAAGGACCCTGCGGATGTGCGGAGAATGTGTAGAGCATGTATGTGATCAGGATTGCTGCGAGCATGACGATCAAATACTGGTTCAGGAGGGGGATTGAGTAGCCGTTGAGGACTTTTCGAAATTCCCCGGCACTGCCTTCCAATAACCTGAGTTCAGCAATACGTTTTCCAAAACCCAGGAAGAGCGCCAGCAAGGCGGTCAGGATGAAAAGCCAGGGGGAGAAGAAAGAAACAGTGATGACACTGATACCAGCAAGAACACGTAATAAAAAGCCGACTGCAATCACCATCACATCAACAATCATGATGTGCTTGAGCCATTTGGAATAAGCCAGCATGAGAAGCGTGTAGCTGATGGAAATGACGCCAAGCTTCCATGACAAGAAAAATGCCAGACTCAAGCCAACCAGGGCAAGGATGATTGCCTGGATGATTGCGAATGTTAACGGGAGACGACCCGAAGCAAGCGGGCGATGACATTTTTGGGGGTGTTGCCGGTCGGCTTTCAGATCGATGATGTCGTTGATGGTGTAGGTGAGCCCGGATACCAGGCAGAAGATGCCGAAAGCAGCCAAAACGCGCAAAGCGGGCACAACTGAAAATAGCTGGGCATCGAAGATGAGACCAGCGAAAATGACAAAATTTTTCGTCCATTGGCGGGGACGAAGGGTTTCAATCAGGTTTTTCAGCATTTGATTTATATTACCATAAGGAGTGAGCAGGTGACGGGTGTGAGCTGATAGTTGACAGGTGATTAATGGGCAGAAAACAGCATCCTGTCGAGGGCAGTGTTTCGCCTGCTAAAAGGTATAATAAGCTATACTGAGAGACTTATGGAAAGAATACGAAATTTTTGCATCATTGCGCATGTGGATCACGGAAAATCTACCCTGGCGGACAGGATGCTGCAGATGACCAACACGATCGCAGACCGCGACATGACGGCGCAGGTCTTGGACTCGATGGACCTGGAACGCGAAAAAGGCGTGACCATCAAAGCGTCCGCCGTGCGCATGGTCTACAATGCCAAAGATGGACTGGATTATGAATTTAACCTGATCGACACTCCCGGACATGTCGACTTCAATTACGAAGTCAGCCGCGCGCTGTATGCCTGCGAGGGAGCAGTGTTGGTTGTGGATGCGACTCAGGGGATCGAAGCCCAGACTCTGGCGAATTTGTACCTGGCGCTGGATGCCAACCTGGTAATTATACCTGTCATAAATAAAGTCGATTTGCAGTCGGCAGACGTTGAGGGAGTCAAGCGCGACCTGAAGATTCTGCTTGGTGTTGATGAAGAGGACATTATTCCCATTAGCGCCAAAACCGGTCTGGGTGTTGAGGCTGTCTTGGAAGCCATCACGGCCAAAATCCCAGCGCCGGAACGCTCTGACCAAAAGCCCCTGAGAGCCTTGATTTTTGACTCTCACTATGATTCTTACAAAGGTGTGATTGCTTACGTCAGGGTCTTTGACGGCAGCCTGACAGCAGATGACAGGGTGGCCATGATGGCAACCGGAACCAAGGTCGTTCCGGTGGAGATCGGCGTGTTCTCACCAAGTTTGATTCCGATCGCTGAGTTGAGAGCTGGAGACGTGGGCTATATTGCCACAGGTCTGAAAACGGTATCGGAGTGCAGGGTTGGCGACACCATCACCAATGCCGCAAAGCCGGCAGACGCGCCCTTGCCCGGTTATCGTAAAGCAAAGCCAATGGTCTTTGCAGGGGTCTACCCGGTGGACGGGGAAGATTATTCCGACCTAAAAGAGGCTCTGGAAAAGCTGCAACTCAACGACGCCTCGCTGACCTATGAGCCTGAGTCTTCGGAAGCTCTGAACTTTGGCTTCAGGTGCGGTTTTCTCGGGCTTTTCCACATGGAGATCATCCAGGAACGGATTGAGCGCGAGTATGATCTGGATGTGGTGTTTACCGCTCCATCGGTGGAATACAAAGTCGATTTGAGTGACGGAAGTACGATCATCATAGATTCGCCGGCAGATCTGCCGGACGAAGGCAAAATCAAGGATATTTACGAACCCTGGATGTCGCTTGAGATCTTCAGCCCGACGGATTACTATGGCGTGATCATGGAAATGGTGCGCAAGCGTCGCGGAATTTACGTTGACCAGGAGTATCCTGCGGCAAACAGGGTGCAGCTCAACTTCGAGATTCCCTTGTCAGAAATCATCGTGGACTTCTTTGACCTGCTCAAATCGAACACACGCGGCTATGCCTCGATGGATTACCAGTTCCTCGAGTATCGTGCAGGAGATCTGGTGAAACTGCAGATCCTGCTGAACGAGGAGCCGGTAGACGCCCTGACGGCGATTGTGCACAGCCAGGACGCGTACCATAAAGGCCAGGCCTTGGTGAGCAAACTGAAAGGCATCATTCCTCAGCAAATGTTCACCATCCCAATCCAGGCTTATGCCGAGGGGCGGGTCATATCCCGCGCGAACGTGAAAGCCTTACGGAAAGACGTGTTGGCAAAGTGTTATGGCGGCGATATTACCCGCAAGAAGAAACTGCTCGAGAAGCAAAAACGGGGAAAAAAGCGCATGAAAATGGTTGGGAGTGTCGAAATCCCCCAGGAAGCTTTCATGGCGATTTTGCGGCTGGAGAATTGATGACAGAAGCAAGTAAGGGCTTTCGCACCGGCGATATTGCGCGGTTTGCTGTGGCGCTGCTGATCAGCGGAGTGGCAATCTGGCTGTTGGTACGGCAAATAGACATGCCGGCATTTTTGAACGCTTTCAGGTCCTTAACACCGCTGATGATGGTCTTGATCATTGCTTGTTTTTCGGTTGGTTTGTTCGTCAGGGGTTTGGTCTGCTGGCTGATCCTTGGAAAAGAATTTACTTTTTCAGCAGCATTCTGGGCGATGAATGTGGGTTATATGCTCAACAGCATTTTGCCTTTCAGATTGGGTGAAGTTGGCAGGGCAGTGCTGCTGGTGAAGCACGGCAAGGGCAAACACAATTATCCGGAAGTGTTTGCTGCGATTGTGACCGAGCGCATGATGGACCTGATGATCGGTTCGCTTTTCTTTCTGGCGACTTTGCCGCTGATGGTTGGAGAAAGCAATCTTAGAAAAGTGGTCATCATCACGGCGGTCGCTTTGCTGATTGGCAGTGTGATCATTTTCTTCAGCGCAAGGCGCAGAGAAAGCCTTATCGGCTGGCTTGATGAGCACTTTGGATCTAAAAAGCTGGTAAAAGACAAAATATTGCCGGCTCTGGATAAATTGTTGACTGGTTTCCAGATCTTCCTTAAACCCAAACTTTTTATGACCGCTTTTTTGCTGTTGGCAATCAGTTGGGCAATGTCGATGGTTGAATTTGGAATTTTGCAGCATGCCATCCTTGATGAGGCGCAATGGTGGTGGCCGCTTTTGATCACGCCAGCGAGCGCTTTTGTAAACGCGCTGCCTGCCGCGCCGGCAGGACTGGGTGTGTTTGAGGCGGGGGCAGTGGCTGCCTATTCGCTGGTGGGCGTGGCGAAGTCTGACGCGCTGGCGATGGCGCTGGTGGTTCACGCTGTGCAGGTCATTATCCCGATATTCCTGGGCATGATCGGGATTTACGTAATGGGCGAAAACCTGGGGTCTTTAGTGCGAAGCGCGAGAAGCCAGGCAGGGGGCAGCGAACCTCAATGAAAGTGCTGATCACCTCCACCTATTTCCATCCCTACAGCTCAGGCCTTTCGGTGTATGCTTTGAGGCTCGCGCGCGGCCTGGTGGGGCTGGGGCACGAAGTCTGTGTGCTCACCTCGCAGTATGACAAAAAACTGGCATCTGAAGAAAACCTGGATGGCGTAAAAATTGTACGCGTAAAAGTGGGAATGAAACTCTCCAAGGGTGTGCTGATGCCTGGTCTTCCAGTCCAGGCGAAAAGGTGGGTGGATTGGGCGGACGTGGTGAACGTGCACATGCCGCAGTTTGAGGCCTTTGTGGTTGCGCGCCTTGCGAAGCGCTTGAAGAAACCCCTGGTGGTCACCTATCACTGCGACCTGGTGATGAGCGGCGGCTGGTTCAGCCGGCTGGCAGGTTGGGGTACGAACCTGCTGGGCAAACAAATGCTCAAGCAAGCCCAGGTGATCGTGCAGAACACGCTCGACTACGCACGGCATTCGAGCGTATTGCAGGCTTACCTGGACAAGGTACTTGAAGTACCTACACCGGTTGTGTTTCTTGAATTCACTCCAGGTGAAAAGCTGGATTTTCGAAAGAAATTTGGCCTGGCTGAAACGGACAAGGTGCTCGGTTTGGCAGGCAGAGTCGCAAGTGAGAAGGGTTACGAATATTTGGCTGAATCTTTGCCCCTGGTTTGGAAAAAGTACCCCACAGCGCGAGTGGTGCATGCCGGCAGTTGGAAAGGCGTGATTGGCGAGGAGGCTTACCTGGCGAAGGTGGAGGCAATGATCCGACCCTTTGGCGAAAAGTGGAAGTCGCTGGGGTTTTTGAGCGATGAAGACTTCCTGCGCTTTTTTGCTGCCTGCGATTTGTTGGTGTTTTCGAGCCTGAACGCAACCGAATCCTTCGGGATCGTGCAAATCGAAGCGATGAGCCAGGGAACCCCCGTGGTGGCATCCGACCTGCCGGGAGTGCGCCAGCCGGTTTTGCAAACCGGGCTGGGGCGGATCGTGCCGGTCAGAGATGCATCGGCTCTGGCAGAGGTCATTCTCTCTGTTTTGGATGAAAGCGATGATGCGTGGTTAATCCCTGAGTCGTATTTGAAAAAATTCGGACAGGAAAAGGTAGCTGAACGCTACCAGGAAATTTTTGCGTCTTTGGTTTAGCTTATGAGTGAATTGCGTAAAGAACAATTGGATGAAATCTGCGAAAGGCAGTTGTTTTATCTGCCTTATTTTCGCGGTATGCTGCGAGCTGTGGAACAGAGTCAGTACCCACAGGACTTGCTCATCGAGCCGATTCTGGATATTGGCGCAGGCGATGGGCATTTTGCATGGGCGATGCTGGAAGGGAAAGTCGTGGATGGCATCGACCCCTGGATGGCACCTCTCAAGGAAGCAGAAGCCTGGAAAGTCTATCGCTCGCTTGCTCTGGCTAATGGGCAGGAACTGCCATTTGAAAGCGGTCAGTTCCCGACTGCCATCAGCAATTCTGTGCTGGAACACATCCCCGGCGTTCAGGAGGTGCTGAACGAAGTCGGACGCTGTTTGCAAGCAGGCGGGCATTTTATCTTTGCGGTGCCAAATGAGCGTTTTAGAACTGACCTGTGGGGTATGGAGGTATTTCACAAGTTGGGTTTGCGTTTTCTAAAAAAACCTTATTCGAGGTTCTTTAATTGGGTTTCACGGCATGTCAACCTGGATGCGCCCGAAGTCTGGGTGGAGCGGCTGCGGATTGCCGGATTTGGCGAAGTGCAACACTGGAATTACTTCCCCAAAAAAGCCCTGCACCAATTGGAACGCGGACACGCTGCAAACCTGCCAAATCTGCTCTGGAAAAAGCTGTTCGGCAAGTGGGTCTTGTTTAAGAGCAGGAAGAATCCTTTCATTCATTTTGAGCGCATTCGCCGTTTGGTCGAGTCACCCTTGGATGAGAATGGCTGCTGCACTTTTTATGTCGCGACGAAGGATTCCTGAGCGTAAAAGGTCGGTGAGCGGCACCTGAACCAGGATTGGAATAGAATATCAGCATGGATCCAACCGAAAGCCTGCCAGAAGATGATGACCTCACCGTACTGGAATACGTGAGGCATTGGATCGACGCTCAATTTAAAATCAAAGAAAAATCTGCTGAAGTTGTAAGCGAGCAGGTCCACATCCCCGAGACTTCTGCCGGGGTGAAACCAGTTTTTTGGGTCGGTGTGACCCTGACGCTGATTGGACAGATCCTGCTGGGGCTGGAAAGACAGTCTTTACCCATCGCCGGCTTGTTGGTGGTCCTGAGCGGATTGATTTGCTTATGGCTTGGAATTCCAAACGAAGCAGCCAAGCGAGAATCCCTATCGCCGGACGACACCGAAGGCATCAAGTTCCACCTGAAGCTCATCTGGTTGTTGGCGACCCTGGCAATGGCGGCAGTCTGTTTTTTGCTGTGCACCGAGAACCGTTTTGGCTGGCTACAAACCTTGAGCTGGCTGACGGCGATTGCCTGCGCTTTGTACGCATTCTGGCCTTTAAGAATCCCAGGGCAAAGCGAGCCAAAACTGAAGTGGATATTCTGGCAAAATTGGCAAACTGACCGGGTGTTCTTAATCCTGGTGCTGATTGTGGCAGTTCTCGGATTGATTTTTCGATTGAAAGACCTAACAGGATTGCCGCCGGAAATTATCAGCGCGCAGGTTGAGACCTACTATTCCGTGAGTGAAATCCGTCAGGGGGCGGACCACATTTTCTTTTCGCGTAATACCGTTCCGGAGCCCCTCAATTATTATTGGGCTAACATGGTGGCACTTTTTTCAGGAAGAACCCTCAAAATCGAAAGCATCCGGCTGGCAAATGCCCTTGCGGGTTTGATTGGACTCGGATTTATCTACGCTTTGGGGAAGACGATCGCGAACCGTTGGGTGGGTTTGGTTGCGGCCGGGCTGGCAGGGGTGAGTTTTTGGCTGATTTTGCAGGAAAGAGCAATAATCGGCGGAGGATTGGTTTTCCCGCTGATGGCAGGAGCGCTTTTTGGCCTGGTGAAGGGTCTGGATGAGCGCGATGGGCGGTTTTTCTTGCTTTCGGCCGTTGCAGCCGGGCTGGGTTTGATGAGCAATAAGATCTTCCTGATCCTCCCACTCGTTGCAGTCGTTGTGATCCTTAGCTGGAAAAGCGGCAATAAGGCCATCAAGCCTGTGCAGGTCTTGGCTTTGCTCGGAATTGGCTTGTTGGTAACCCTTATTGCGGCGATGCCCTTGCTGAGGGCGATCAGCCTGGAGCCTGGGAGTTACTTTGCCCCTATTTTGGCGAGAGTCGGCGAATATGAAGTGCCTTATTCGGGCAATCCGGTTGTGATCTTCCTGGGGAATTTTTTCAAAGCGCTGGGGCTTGCGAATTGGATAAACCACGGAAGCTGGGTGGACAGCATTGCCAACCGGGGGGCGGTAGATGGGCTGACGGCTGTCTTTTTCCTCGTGGGAATCGTCAGCCTGATCAGGCAATACCAAGCAAGCAGAGATTGGAAATTGCTGGTTCCTGTGCTGCTTTATCCAGTACTCTTGCTGCCAAGTGCCTTGTCTTTGGCGTTTCCTGGCGAGAATCCGTCCATGACGAGAGCCGTGGGGGCTGCAATTCCCGTTTTGCTGACCTCAGCTTATGGCATTGTGGTGGTCTTCAGGATCATCACAGCAGCCTTCAAGCGAAAGTCCCTGGCAGTAGTACTGATTACCGGTCTGCTCATGTTTGGACCGATTGTCGTCAGCAATTACAATCTCATTTTCAAACAATATGCCAGTAACTATAAAAATTCTGCCTGGAACACCAGCGAAATCGGCGAGGTTATCAACCGGTTTTATTCCTCGGGCAAAGAAGGGCTCAGTTACCTGATCAGTTACCCCTACTGGGTTGATTCGCGGGCAGTGGCGATCAGCATGGGGCGACCCGAACAAAATTTAAGTTTGCCCGCAACAGATATTGCGAGTACGCAGAGCGTCACCCTGCCCAAATTGTTCATCCTCAACCCGATGGACAAAAACAGCATTGCCGAGTTGCAGACCGTCTATCCCGATGGCGTCATCAGCACCTATCAAAGCACAAATCCGGACAAGAACTTTATAATTTTTATTGTAGGTCAGTAATTATATGAATGTAGAAACTGAACAGAAGGTTCAAGGAAGAAAAAAGATCGATTGGAAGTCCATCCTGGTGGTCCTCTCTTTGGTGACGATCCTCCTGGCAGGGTGGTCGTTCCGAAGCATGAATAACAACTGGGATGACTCGAAGCATCTGCATCCCGATGAGCGTTACCTTTCTATGGTGATCAATGCGATTGAACCGGTTTGGACTGCCAGGGAGTACTTTGAAACGGCTACATCACCCCTCAATCCGGGAAATAAGGATTTTGGCTTTTTTGTGTATGGTACTCTGCCGGTTTTCATGGTGCGATACGCGGGGGAATGGACCGGGCAGGTGGGCTACGACCTGAACACGCTGCTGGGCAGGACGATGTCGGCGGTGATGGATACGATCACCATTCTGCTCACTTTCTTCGTTGCCAAAAAATTGTTCAACCGCTGGGTGGGCTTGATCGCAGCCGCATTGTACGCGTTCGCGGTGCTTCCGATTCAGCTCGCCCATTTCATGACGGTCGATTCTTTCACCAACACTTTCGGTATGTTGACCGTGCTGATCGCCGTTATCATCCTGAAACGACCGTCTATTGTGTTTGTAGATGACACGAGCAAATCGCAATGGGTTTGGCATGAGATCTGGCCTTATTTGGCTTTTGGGGCAGCGCTTGGCATGGCGACAGCCTCCAAGATCAACGCCATTTCCCTGGCCTTGCTCTTGCCCCTGGTGGAGGGGGTGCGCTACTATCAGCTGGAAAATGAGGGTAAAGAACAGGCATTCCTGCCAATAATTGGCAAGATTGCTGTGGCTGCAGTTATGAGCTTCGTGGTTTTTAGGATCTGCCAGCCTTACGCTTTTGACGGTCCCGGTTTCTTCAATTTTTCGATCAACCAAAACTGGTGGCAGAGCATGCGCTCGCTGCAGGCGCAGAGCACCGGAGAAGTAGATTTTCCTCCTGCGCTGCAGTGGGCGAGACGCCCCCTGTGGTTTTCGTTTAAGAACCTTGCATTGTGGGGAGTGGGATTGCCTTTCGGTCTGGCGGCACTCGCAAGCAGCCTGGCTATGGGCTTTAACCTCAACCGGAAGAAGAATTGGGATATCCTGCCCTTACTGGCTTGGACTTTGATCTACGCTGCCTGGCAGGGGCTGGCATGGGTGAAGTCCATGCGTTATCTGATGCTGATTTATCCTCTGTTAGCCATCATAGCGGCATGGGGGCTTTGGCAGCTCATTTCTGCCCGTCGCGATTTCCATTGGAAAAAGTTAAGCATCCCGGTCAAAAGCTTGCGCGTAATCGGTGTTGTTTCTGCTGTCGTTGTGTTAGCCGGAACGCTTGCGTACGCATATGCTTTCAGCCGGATTTACACCCGACCGGTCACACGCATTGAAGCGTCTGAATGGATCTACGAAAACATCGATGGTCCCACAAACCTGATGGTGGAGACCGGGGAAGGCGTCTTCACGCAGCAGGGACAGTATCGCAACCAGGTAACTCTCCTCACGGGCGAGACTTATCTGAACGCTTTTGTGGCAGACCGGGATGGCACGATCGAGATTGTTACCTTCCCAGAGGTTCAGGACCTGATGCTGTCGGTTGATCCGATCCTCTACACGCTCGACATTCGCGAGGCTATTGGCGGGAATTCGATCCTCCCAGGTATATTAACCAGCACACCAATTGGCGGCAATCAGCTCAGCAGGCTCGACTTCTACCCTGAGCAGGGTGTGAGCCTGGAAAAAGGGAAAACTTACATCCTGGTCTTGGGATTTTCAACTGAGAATTCCCAGCCGCATCTAACTGGCGTGCCGTTTATCACTTATGTAAAAGAAAGCGGCAGCCTGAACAAGCAATACCTGCCCAGGATCAGCCAGCAGGTGACTGCGGAAAATCCCTTTAATCTTCGGATATTAGTCACTCAACCTGGCGTGGTAAGCCGGGTGGTGATCCCTCAACTGGTGGACGCTGCACAAAGTCCTGATCCTAAGACCCTGCGGGTAACCCTGACCAGCACGGGAGAGGATCCGCAGCAATCTGTCAGCGCCGAAATCAGCGGGACCTTTATGGATATGGGCAAGGGGCTTGGCAGCGAAGTGGTATTTGACCTGCCGCAAAGCCTGATTTTGAGACGCATACAGGACGTTGAGCTGACACTGGAGTTGGTTTCTGGCTCAGGGCAAATCGGGGTCAATACGGTTGGCGTGGTCCATGAAACTGCCTGGGATGACGGACTACCGCTGATGATGAGCGGCTACATCCCTTATGATACGACCTATGGGATCTTCCGCGGTGATCTGAACCTGGATATGTACGCGCAGGATGATCAGGCCAAGAGGGATCGCTTTTTCCAGATGCTGAGCCAGGGCGAGTACATCTTCATGAGCTCCAACCGCCAATGGGGAACCATCCCGCGCGTGCCGGAAAGGTATCCGCTCAGCACGGCTTACTATCGCGCGCTGGTGGGCTGCCCGGAAGAAATGGACAGCGTGACCTGTTACAACCTGGCAGAACGCGGCAGGTTTGAGGAGCAACTCGGTTTCGAATTGGTAGAGACGTTTACGTCCTATCCGAACCTGGGAAGTTGGGAGTTCAACGATCAGTTCGCGGAAGAAGCTTTTTCAGTCTATGACCATCCGAAAGTGATGATATTCCGCAAGACAGAAGACTTTGATCCACAAGAGCTGGCTGCTTTCCTTGATTCAGTGGATATCAGCCAGGCGGTTTTCCTCACGCCCAGGCAGGCTTCCCAGTATGAGTCTGGCAAGCCGAGCCTGATGCTCTCTGAGCAGAACCTGGAACTTCAGCAGGAAAACGGCACCTGGTCGGAGCTGTTTGACAGGAATGGTTTGCTGAATCGCCATCCAGCTGTGGCTGTGCTGGCTTTTTATGCTTTTTCGCTGCTCTTGGGTTTGTTGGTTTTCCCCTTGCTCAGGTTGGCGCTGCCCGGATTAAAGGATAAGGGATACGGTTTTTCAAAAATCATTGGATTCTTGCTTTTTGCATACCTCGCCTTCATCTTGGGATCGGCAGGTATGGCAGTCAGTCGGGGTTTGTTGTTGGGTGTGCTTGGCCTGATCGCATTGGCCGGTCTGATAACGGCCTGGCTGACAAGGCATGCGCTGTTGAAAGATTTAAAGGGGATCTGGAAACAATTGGTGGTGGAAGAAGTTGTCACGCTCGTGATGTTTGCTTTCTTCCTCTTTATCCGCTGGTTGAACCCGGACCTCTGGCACCCCTGGCGCGGTGGTGAGAAACCTATGGATTTCTCCTACCTGAACGCGGTTATCAAAAGTACGGTTTTTCCAGCTTACGACCCTTGGTACGCCGGCGGGTACATCAATTACTACTACTACGGGCAAATATTGATCGGCTTGCCGATGAAACTGCTGGGCGTGATCCCGGCAACTGCCTACAACATCCTGCTTGCGCTGTGGTATGGCATGCTTTCGGTAGGGGTATTCAGCCTGGCATGGAATATCACCAAAGCTATTTTTGGCAGGGAATCCACAGAAGGAAAAATGAGGGTCTTTGACCTTGCCTTCTGGGCAGGCTTGGCAGCGATGCTGGTGGTGGGTTTTCTCGGCAATTTGGGTGAGGTCAAACTTTTCTCAGACGCGATCAAGACGCTCGGATCTGGCGGCCAGGCGATTGCTGACGGTAATCTTGTGCAGAAGATCCAGTGGCTGCTGGTTGGAATTGGGAAGGTCTTCCGGGGAGAAATCCTGCCCATCAGTGCAGGCAGTTGGTATTGGAACCCGAGCAGGACCATTCCGGGAGAACCCATCACGGAATTTCCTTTCTTCACATTCTTATATGGAGATTTCCACGCGCATCTGATCGCAATGCCAGTGGTGGTGGCGGCAATGGGATGGGGGCTCTCGCTATTGATGAGCCGGGGTCAGTGGCACATAAAACCAAAAAAGAATATTGCTGGCGCTATTTTGGGCTTCTTAGTAGGCGGGTTGATCATCGGAGCCTTGAAACCCATCAACACCTGGGATTTTTACACCTTTATGATCCTGAATTTCGTCATCCTGGCATACGTAGGCTGGCGTTACGTGCCGGCAGTGCGAAGCCGTTGGTTGTCACCGAAACTGACCAAAGCGGTTCAAATTTTGCTGGGCATTGTGGTGCTCTATTTGATCGCCAGCCTGCTTTATCAGCCGTTTAACCGCTGGTTCTATCCGGGTTATGGGCAAATCGGCATCTGGGATGGAGACCGGACGCCGTTGATTTCGTATTTCACGCACTGGGGATTGCTTTTGTTCCTGATCGTTTTCTGGTTTTGCTGGGAAAGCTATCAGTGGATGGCTGCAACCAGGGTCGCGAGTTTGAAGCGTTGGGAGGGGGCGAAAAGCTGGATTATTGCCGGATTGTTGGCGCTTGGAGTGATCCTGGTCGGATTACTCCTGATGAAGGTACAGATTGCCATTGTCGCCCTGCCGCTGTGCGCCTGGGCACTGGCGCTTTTGCTTGCTCCAGAACAACCAGACGGCAAAAAGCTACTCTTCTTCATGGCAGGGACGGGACTTCTGCTGACGATTGTGGTGGAACTGGTACACCTCGTGGGGGATATCGGCAGGATGAACGTGGTCTTCAAGCTTTACCTGCAGGCCTGGATGCTCCTGGCGCTGGTGGCAGGCATCGGGCTGGCGATCACCTGGCGGGATCAGAGCCAGTGGCGCGGAAAGTATCAAGCTTTCTTCCAGGTACCCCTCATCTTGCTTCTGACAAGCGCCTTGATGTTCCCGATTTTTGCCACACGCGATAAGGTTACTGACCGGATGGATCCAAACGCGCCTCACACGTTGGATGGGATGAAGTACATGGAAACCTCCCGCTACCAGGCCAACGGGGTTGACATGGACCTTGGGCAGGATTACCGCACCATCCAGTGGCTGCAAGATCATGTTGAAGGCTCACCGGTGATTTTGGAAGCGCAGGCTTATGAGTATTACTGGGGCAACCGCTACACCATCTACACCGGACTTCCGGGTGTGGTGGGGTGGAATTACCATCAGCGTCAGCAACGGGCGATAACCGGCTCGGACAAAGTCCAGGCGCGGGTGGACGAGGTGAATGCCTTCTTTATGAGCCTGGATGAAGAATTCATCAAAGAATATCTCGAGAAGTACCGGGTTCGATACATCATAGTCGGTCAGCAGGAACGCGCGTTTTACCCAGCGGAGGCTTTGATGAAGTTCCCTGCGTATAATGGAGTCCTGTGGGACGAAGTTTATCGTGAGGGCAGTACCGTGATTTACCGGGTCAGGTGAGCATGATTGGAGTTCTAAGCTGGTACGCGTTCAGTTTGGTGTTGGCGGTCGTCAACCTTCCGCTGGCGTATGCGGCGCTGAAAAAATTGCCTTCCCGGGGGATCTTCTTGCTGCGACCGCTGGGATTGCTGCTCTGGGGGACCATTTTTTGGTGGCTCACCTCCATCCAATTGCTGCGAAATGACCTGGCTTCACAGGTGACCGCACTGATGATCCTGGCTGGTTTCAACCTGGCGGTGCTGGCGAAAATTGATCGGAAAAGTTTTTTCGATTGGATCAAAGAGAATAAAAAGCTGCTCATCTGGGCTGAACTCATCTTTTCGCTTGGATTTATCCTGATGGCGGTGGTCAGGGCGGCTAATCCCGAGATCATCAACACCGAAAAGTTCATGGAAATGGCCTTCATTAATGGGATTTTGAAATCCCCCGGATTTCCACCATTGGATCCCTGGCTGTCCGGTTACAGCATCTCTTATTATTACTTTGGATACCTTTTATCCGCTATGCTGATCCGCATAACGGGGGTCAGCTCTTCCGTTGGCTACAACCTGGTGGCGGCCTTCTGGTTTGGCATGACTGCTGTGGGGGCTTACGGGATCCTGTGGGATCTGCTCGTCTTGCGCCAGCAAGCGGCTAAGTCTGAACGGACCACAGGATATTTGAGAAAAAACAAAGCTATCCTGGCTTTGCTTGCGCCTCTGATGATTCTGGTGATGGGCAACTGGTTCAGCGGATTGGATATGCTGCATGCCAGGGGCGTGCTGCCGGAGAGTGCCTGGGTGCAGCTGGATATCCCCGAGCTGACGCGCGAACCCAACGCGATGACCATCAAACCGCAGCGTGGGGGATGGTCGTGGTGGCAGGCGAGCCGGGTGGTGCAGGACAGGACGCTGGACGGACGTCCCGTGGAAGTGATCGATGAATTCCCGGCTTTTACTTATTTGTTGGCGGATATCCACCCGCATATGCTCTCGATGCCATTGGTTTTGCTGGCAATTGCCCAGGCGCTGAATGCATTTATGGGGGGCTGGGAAGGTAATGTCAGATTAGGCAGGGTCATTATCCCTGCTTCGGGACTAACCATCGCGCTTGGGGTGCTGACTTTGGGCGGGATTGGCTTCATGAATACCTGGGATTTTCCGTTTTACCTGCTGCTGATGGGAGCGGCATTTATGCTCTATCGCGCAAGAACTGCCGGCTGGTCGGGCAAGCGATTTTGGGAATTGGTGGGGTTTGGCATTGTTGGGGGCGTGTTGAGCGTGGTAGCCTTTTTGCCTTTTTATCTCAGTTTCTCCTCCCAGGCAGGTGGAGTGATTCCAAGCCTGGCTTTCTTCACCAAGGGGAAGTACTTCTGGATCATGTTCGGACCCTTGCTGCTGCCGATATTTGGATTGCTGGTCAGCAACGTCAAGCAAATCTCCCGGCTTTCCTGGATGAACGGGCTGTGGGTCACATTATCGGTGCTGCTGGTATTGTTCATCTTTGGCTGGGTTTTAGGACTTGCCGGAACGCAGATCGAGATGACAAAAGAATTGCTGCTGGGACTGCATGGAGCAAGTTCGGCGGGTGAATTGCTCAAGGATAGCCTCCTGAACCGCCTGATTGCACCGGGAACCTGGATTACGCTGTTTCTTTTGATCTGGGCGGGGATCAGCCTGCTTCTCGAAAAGATCCGCACTCTTCAAACTGANNTGCTGGGTGCGACGTTAGCCTTGGTGCCGGAATTTCTCTATCTGCGCGACCAGTTTGGCTGGCGGATGAATACCATCTTCAAGTTCTACTTCCAGGCCTGGATCCTTTGGTCATTGGCTGGTGGGTATGCCCTGGTGACTCTTTTTGAGCCCAAGGTAGAGCACGGGAAGCAGGATCGTTGGTGGTTATCGGCGTTAATGTCGGCGAGTTTGCTGGCTGGGACGCTGGTTCTAAGCGAATTTGGCGCACAAAAGCTTGGCACGTACGGCAGCTCCGCCCTGGACTACCTGATGCTGCTGCCGGTCTTGATCGCGCTTGCATGGTTGATCGTGAAAGCCTGGCAAAAAGATTGGAAAAAGGTCATGGGGGTGGCTGCTGTCTTCGGCGTGCTGGTGGGGATGGCTTTTCCGCTGATCGAGGGCTGGAATAAGACCAATGGATTTAAGCCGGCGAGTGGTCTCTCGCTGGACGGAAAGCGGGAATTCACGCTGAGCGCCGGTGATGAGATGAAAGCTGCAGAGTGGCTGGCAGATGCACCGCTTGGCGTTATGACCGAAGCCATATCCGATACAGGTGGCAGCTACACCACCTATAACAGCA
>DIWN01000048.1:0-784 GCA_002423495.1 Anaerolineaceae bacterium UBA6105
CGACGGCTTTGCGCATGCGCTTAAGCACTGGCGCGGCAATGGCGCGCGCTTTTTGGGCGCCCTGGGCCAATACCTGGTCGAGATAGGTGCGGTCCGCGATGAGCGCATTGTACTTGCCGCGGGCTTCCGCGAAGTACGCCAGCAATAGGTCCGCCAGTTCGGCTTTGAGCGCGCCGTAGGCCAGGCCGCCTTGCAGGTACAGCCCGCGCACTTCCGCCAGACGCTCCGGCGGGGCGAACAAGCAGTAAATTTGGTAAAGGTTGCAGGTATCCGGGTTCTTGGGTTCCTCGGGCGGGGTGCTGTCGGTGACGATGCGCATAATCTGCTTGCGCAGGTCCTTTTCCGGGGCGAAAATGGGCAGCGTGTTGTTGTAGCTCTTGCTCATCTTGCGCCCNNGACTGCACATCCTCAGAGATGATGCCCTCCGGGAGTTTCAGCGTTTTGCCGTAGATGCGGTTGAAATTCTCGGCGATGTCGCGCGCGATTTCAATGTGCTGCTTCTGGTCCAGCCCGACCGGCACAACGTCGGAGTTATACAGCAGGATGTCGGCCGCCATCAGCACCGGGTAATTATAAAGGCCGGCATTTATGCCGTCATCGGGGTCGCGACCGGTTTCCAGGTTCTTATCCAACGCAGCCTTGTAGGCATGCGCGCGGTTCAGCAGCCCTTTGGGCGTAACGCAGCTCAGCAGCCAGGTGCATTCGGGGATCTCGGGGATGTCGGATTGGCGGAAGAAGATCGACTTTTCCACGTCCAGACCCAGGGCAATCCAACTGGCAGCCA
>DIWN01000048.1:791-3341 GCA_002423495.1 Anaerolineaceae bacterium UBA6105
TGAGGGCCAGCGCGGATTTGTACATGCCAAAGTAGTTGCCGATGTGCGGATTGCCGGTAGGTTTGATGCCGGTCAGAGAGATGGGTGGCATTATTTTTTCCTCAAATTCGTTTATAGACGCTAATTATAATCCAGGTTCCTTAGGGGTATGCTGATCGGTAGAGTGGATATAATTAAAAAGCCAGTTGTACAGATTAGCCGTTTGATATAATAACTGTAGTAAAGAAAGGAGCAGGAATGAAACGAGCGATAACTTTCGTTTTGTGTTTATGCTTTTCTATCGCGTTAGCAGGTTGTGGCAGTAGTGGCGGTAATAGTACTGTGTCTGAAAGCTGCAATTTGTCGACCTATAAAAAGTATGCTCAACCTCTAATGCAGGAGTTTAGCGACATAGTCCAGAAAGTAGAGATCAGAGAAGAAGCAAGCAGGAGGGAAACCAAAAGCAATCTTGAAGCTTTGCTTGCAAGGATCAACCAGGTAAAGTGTCGAGAGGACTTCCCGCTCAAACAGGAAACCCTTGTTTATTCTGTTAAGCATATGATCGACGCAATGGACTATGGGAACAAGGGGGATTATGAGGAGATGAATAACTCAATAAATAAATCCCTCTTGAATGTTGAGAGCTTCCAGGATTGGACGGTTGACGTTGATTAGTCCATATCCTGACAGCTCATCAATCTGATTGTCATTCTGGAACACCAAACGACAACTGTAGACGGCAGGGGGAATTTGAACAGAAGCAGACTCATCGCGGATATACTTTGAGAAAGCAAGTCATATCTGTTCAAAGGTGAAAATTAAACTGCTGGTCAGGAGACCAGCAGGAGCAAGTGACATGGGCGCGAGAGGGCTCGAACCTCCGAACCTCNNCCAACTGAGCTACGCGCCCGAAGTGCCAAGATTATAGCAAACATTCGCGCATTTGTCCACACGCCCGGAGGATTCCCCGGCGCCGTTTTCTCCTTCGGTCAGATAGGCTGGAAAATATGATACGCTATGAATATGTTTCCAATAATATATCCAATGTATTCTCTAATTATTTCCTTATCGAACCGAAAATATTTTGAATCTGCAGTAGGTCAATTTGAGCAAATTCATCCCTTGTTGTTTTGCAGACGAACAAGAACACATCACCGTCTGGTGAGTAAACATATGCCATAATTTGATCTTGTATGTCGTCGCCCGAATATTCTCTAACGGAATATTCTACAATATATACTTTATTCAATGAGTAGACTTCAACATCTGCTGAATGTTCTAGATAAAAATCAAAATCCTTTGTTTCAAGATAGGATTGAATTACGAAAAGCCGACCGCTATCAGATTCAATATCTAGACCACCATCAAAAAGCCCACCTTTGATTTCCAATGTACCATCATCGTTAGTTAGGCTTAAGTACTCGTCGTTTTCTCCATATTCCTCAAAATCCCAATCATCAGGATAAGAAATGGTAAAGCCGTTAGTTACAATGGTATCAATCCAACCTTCAGGTAACACAAATTCAACAGGCTGTTCTATTGATTCCTGTAATTCTTCAGTTGACAAATTAAATGCCATGTATGCTTCCATCGGGTCAGACTTAAAATTATCAATTTCGCTATTGACAATTCCCCAAGAATTTTCAGCACCCTTTAATTTTCGTTGAACAATAGAATCGCCATCGTTGCTTAGAAATGAAATAAGAGCACCAATGCTATTTTCCATAGCGACTACTGTAATATCGTTTATGTACACAGCGCATTCTGGCGCAGCCAAATGACTGACATCTCTCTTAACGCCCTGCAAGTCGCCAAGAATAGGAGCTAACGATGCTCTGCTTGTTGATATCGCAATTTGATAAGTGTCATCCCATTTTTCCAAAGTGTATCCAAATTCCTCTAAATATGCATCTACTTCTTCTTTTGGACAATCCACTCTGGGTTTTGGCGTGGGTGTAGGTATAGATGTCGGGGGAACTTCTGTGGATGCAGTACCACCCCCACAAGCTGAAAGTGAGATGACAAGAATTACAAGAACTAAAAGAATGGTTTTATTCATTGTTCCCTCCTAAATATAATGTTTGAGAATTCAATAGCGATTATTCTAAGAATTATACATGAATCTACCAAAAAAGGATTTTATGTTTTACCACGACCCCCAATTCTCCACTGGCAAGGTATTTCGAGCGGTTCTCCAATATCTTTGTTATGTGAGGACTAACAATGTGTAAATATATTATTTCTTTTCAATCGACACATCAGACCGCGCAGAGAATTTGACATGGCTTTACCCTCCCCGTCAGGTAAAAATAGCATACGCCAATTCGAAAGGACGCCCATGGTCATCTGGTGGATACGCCGGGATTTGAGACTGACTGACAACCTTGCCCTCCAAGCCGCGCTCTCTGCCGGCGGCGCTTTCGTCCCGGTTTTCGTCCTGGACACGCGTTTGCTGGCGAAGCCGGCCGAGCGTTTGCCGGCTTGCGCGTGTTGGCGGTTTACCAGCAGGCCTTCCAGCGCTGATACCTTGGCGGTCAGGAAAAAAACAGCGTTTTGGTGTGATTTTCCCCC
>DIWN01000034.1 GCA_002423495.1 Anaerolineaceae bacterium UBA6105
ATGTGGAAATCCTGATGATCACAACCGAAATTGTCGCAGACATCAAAGGGAAACTGCAGCAGAAGTATGGCATCCAGCCCGAAATGGTCACCATCGCCACCACCCATACCCACGCCGGGCCGGAAATCCGGTCTGAGCGTTTACCGATGTTCGATGAGGAAAGTGATGATGGCTTCTGGCGGCGCTACCAGGAATTCCTGAAAGAAGATATTTATTCTACCATTGCTGCTTGTTTCGAAGCCGAGTGGAAAGAAGTTGAAGCCTGGTATCGCACTGTGAAGATTGAAGGCTTGTATGGCAATCGCAACGGGATTGGCAAGCCTGAGGATAAAGACGTCACTTTGATCGTTTTCAAAAATGAAGAAGATGTGGTGGCTGCAATCGTAAACATAGCCTGCCACCCGACCGTGCTGGGCGCCCAAAACCTGCAGATCAGCAGTGACTTGCTGGGCTATATCAGCAGGGGAGTCAAAGAGCGCTTGGGAGTATATCCGTTGATGATGCAGGGTGCGTCCGGCGACATGAGCAACCGCAACTACCGCCAGGGTCACGACGCAAAAGAGTTGGCTCGCACGGGCGAGGGCATCCTGGCACAGCTTTTTGCCAGCCAGGAACTCGATCCACTCAGCCTGAGCCAGCCGGTGGTCGAACCTTACCACTGGGAAACCAGCTATCCCGTGGATAAAGAGGCTCTCAGGAACCTGCAGGAGCAAATCAAGCAGCAAATGGCAAGTGAAGAGAATTACGACAAACACAAAATCCTGCTTTCTTCGGTTTATGCTATTGATCTCAAGTTGAAGAAAGAAGAAATCACCGCCAAATTTGACGCCGCAATTATCCGCCTGGGAGATATTGAAATCTGCAAACAACCCGGGGAGTTGTTCTCGCGCTTTGGGTTGAAGATCAAGTCAGCCAGTAAGGCAAAACTTCCGCTCATCTGGGGGTATTGCGATGACTATGGCGGCTATCTCGCGGATGAAGGCGAATATGGCAAGACCTACGAAAGCATCATGTCACCTATGCCCAAGGGCGCTTCAGAAGAAATCACTGACGACCTGGCGCGTTTGATGGCAGGAGAAATGGAGTGAAAATGAAGTACGCAAACGAATATCTGGAAAATTTGGGCGAAATACTCGAAAAAATCAAGGAGAATGAAGACCTTCTGCGCGAAGCCGCCGCCGCGATCCTGGAACGGGTCAAATCCGGAGGGATGATCTTCCCCTTTGGCACCGGTCACGGGCATCTGCTGGCGCTGGAGATGTTTTATCGCGCTGGCGGGATGATGGGAGTGAATCCGATCCTGACGGAAGAACTCATGCTGCACAAATCTGCCACGGGTTCTTCCGCATTTGAACGCAGCGAAGGCAAAGCTGAGCCGCTGTTGGAGGAATTCAAGGTCAGCGACAAGGATGTGGTAATTGTATTTTCAAATAGCGGCATCAACCCGCTGACGATCGAGATGGCAATGGGCGCAAAAGAACGCGGCGCCCTGACTATCGCTCTGACCAATCTGAACCATTCCCGCCCACTGCAAAGTCGTCACCATTCAGGGCTGAAATTGTACGAGATCTGCGACATCGTGCTCGACAACTTTGGCGTGTTGGGCGATGCCTGCGTGGAAGTGGCTTCGGGGATCAAGATCGCGCCAACCTCCACTATTGCCGGCGCGGCGATTGTGCACACTCTCACCGCCATGATGGTCGAGTTAGCCGAAGCGGAAGGTTTCGAACTCGAACTACTCACTTCCGGCAATGTTCCCAATGGGCACGAACGCAACCTCGCGCTGATATATAAGTACAAGGACGTAATTAAGAGCCTCGGGCTTAAAGCGTAAGGAAAGAGGATTTGTTTTGAAGAGAGAATTTTACAAAGAAAAATTCAAATTAGCCGCCTTCGACCTGGACGGAACCATTCTGACCAAGAGTACTATCACTGAGGTAACCAAGGCCACCATAACTCGGCTTGCTGAAAGCGGTTTAAGAACCATTGTGGCGACCGGTCGGCATATCTTCACCTTACCCCCGGCAGTGTTGGACATCCCCAGTTTCGAGATCGCCATAGGCTCCAACGGTACAATGATTGGTAACATCCGCAGTAAGGAACTTTACAATTTTGATGGTTTCGATGTTGAAACGGCATTGTGTTTTCTGCGTTGGTTGCCCACTATCACTAATTCTTTCCATGTCTCTTTTCAGGATGGGTCCGGTTACCTGATGAAGAAAGATTTTGAGCGGTTGCTGGATCTGCAGCCCAATGAAGCAGAACGAGAAAAATCAGCACGGGAGTACCGCAGGGTTTACACGATCCTTGAAGACCTTGAGCATATTGAAAAGACCATGAAACCAGTGGCGAAGTTTGGCTTCAGGATGGCGAAGGAGGAATATGTGCCTGCTGCGGTTCGGATGGTGCGACAAAACTTTGGCTTCGAAGCCGCTGTCACGGATTACCAGACTATTGAGGTGACGAAAGGTGGCGTGACCAAAGCGTCAGGTTTGATTCATGTTTGCGAGCACTACGGACTAAACCCCGAAAACGTGATTGTCTTTGGCGACAGCGGCAACGATGTGCCGGCGATGAAGATTGCTGGCTATGCCGTGGCAATGGGCAACGCGCATTCAAATGTAAAAGAAGCCGCAGATGAAGTGACTGAAAGCATCCACGACGATGGTGTAGTCCTGGCGATTAATCGTTTGTTTGACCTGTAAAGGAGAGAAAATGGCAGTTCAACCCTCTGAAATAAAGAAGTTAAAAACCGAACAGCGTAATCCCGCAACATTGGATATTGATCTGCTGCCCACACTGGATATGGTGCGGATGCTAAATGATCAGAACCGTGTGCTGGCGGAAGCGGTGGACGAGCAGGCTGAGCAGATCGCAAAAGCCGTAGAGCTCATTACCAAACGCATGCAACGTGGCGGACGCCTGATCTATATTGGCGCGGGCACCAGCGGCAGGCTCGGGGTGATGGATGCTTCTGAGATCCCGCCGACGTTCTCGATGCCGCCCGAGGGCGTTGTTGGGCTGATTGCAGGCGGCTATGGAGCCCTCCGAGGGGCAGTCGAACATGTTGAGGATGACCCTCTGGCGGCAGTTGAGCAGCTTAAGGATCTGCGGCTATACCAGAACGATGTCATTTGCGGCATCGCTGCCAGCGGTCGCACGCCCTATGTGATTGGGGGTCTGGATTACGCCAAGAGCGTTGGCGCCGGGACGATCAGCGTAGCAAATAATAAGCACAGCGAAATTGGCAAGCACGCGGATGTCGCCATCGAAGTCGAAACCGGACCGGAAGCACTTTCAGGTTCAACCCGCCTCAAGGCCGGCACAGCCCAAAAACTGGTGCTGAATCTGCTTTCAACAGCAACAATGATCCAACAAGGGAAGACCTACAGCAACCTGATGGTGGATGTCAAAGCGACCAATGAGAAACTGCACGCGCGTTGTTTGAACATCCTGCGGGAAATCTTCCCCACAGTGGAAACTGAGCGTTTGGCAGAAGCCCTGGCGTCTGCAAACGGGAGCGTTAAGCTGGCAGCCGTGATTATCAAGAAGGGACTGCCGGTGGAGCAGGCGCGCGCTGAGCTGGAAAAGCACGATGGACATTTGCGCCGGGTCTTTGGTGAGGCGTAGGATGCTAGCAAGAACCATCATCATTCCCGCCAAGGGACGGGCAGAGGTCGTGGAGGAAGAGCTCGATACCACTAATCTGCAGCCCAATGAAGCCATCATCCAGGCTGAAGCCACCATGATTAGCGCCGGCACAGAACTCTCGCGCGTATTCGAGATCAAGAAAGGCTTCAGTTATCCGGTCAGGCCGGGTTACTCGGCGGTAGGCAAGGTGTTGGCAAAGGGTGAGGAGCTGACGGACCTGCAGATTGGCGATCGCGTATTCTACACCGGACCCCACACTTCGGTCTGTCGCTTCTCCCGCGGGGCTCGTACCCAGGGGCCGATGATCTTCAAGCTGCCCGAGGGTATTGGCGCACAGGAAGGTACCTTGATCACCCTGGCGTTGGTGGCGATCAGCGGCGTAAACAGCGTGGAAGTGCGCCTGGGGGACCGCATCGGCGTGTTTGGCATGGGAATGATTGGACTGCTGGCAGCACTGATGCTCAAGAAGCTGGGGGCAGAAGTGGTGGCGATTGACCCAGTGGTGGAGCGCTGTGCCCAGGCGCAGCAAATGGGCATTGCACAGATCGTGGATTGCCCGCCAGAAGAGCAGCTGGCGCAGATCAAGGAGCGCTACGGCGGGCTGGATGCGGCTGTGGATGTGACGGGTGCGGCAAGGGCGATTGAGACGGCAATTCTGGCCACCAAAAAAAATGGCCAGGTGGTACTGCTTGGAACCCCTCGCGCAGCTTGCACCTTGGACGTGACCCCCATGCTGAATGCCATCCACATGCGCATGCTGCGCGTGACTGGAGCGTTCAACAGCCTGGAGCCGGTGTTTGAGAGCGAAGGCATGCGCCTGAACGTGGCGCGCAACTTTGAGACCGTTTGCGGTATGATCCTGAGCCGTGAGCTGCCGGTTTCGTGGCTGATCACCCATGTGATCGAGCCTGAGGAGGCAGAAAGAGCCTACCACGGCCTGATGTTCGAGCCCGATCTTTACCACTGCGTGGTGATAGACTGGGGTAAGTAAGTCTCTATATATAATCTTAGCAAATTGGCGAAGACCGCACCTGAAGTGGATTCCGCCCTACGAAAAAACCGTCATCGCGAGCCTCATTTGCGAAGCGATCTCGTCTTTACCTACCAGCCATCGCCAAAGAGCTATGAGCTATCTGCCTTATCCGTTACAATTAGGGCATGAAAATTTTCCATAACATCTCACAATTAATCACCCTTGAGGGGGGTCCCCAGAGGGGCTTGCAACTTGGCCAGCTTGGCATGATCGAGCGGGGCGCGATTGCCTGTGAGGGTGAGACTATCCTCGCGGTTGGTAGGGATGATGAAATCCTGGAGCGCTATCCCGACGCTGAACGTGTCGATCTTGATGGGCGCGCAGTTGTGCCGGGCTTTGTGGACCCGCACACCCACCTGATCTGGGCAGGAGACCGCGCCAACGAGTTTGAGATGCGGCTGCAGGGCAAGAGCTACATGGAAATTATGGCAGCTGGAGGGGGGATCCTGGCGACGCTTACAGCCACGAGGAAAGCCAGCCTTGAACAATTGGTGGAAGAAGCTCGCAGTCGCGCGGATGCGGCCTTTTCCCTGGGAACGACCACAATTGAAGCAAAAACAGGTTACGGGCTGGACATCGAAACCGAAATGCGCCAGCTGGAAGCCATCCTTGAGCTGGACCGCACCGCACCGATCGACATCGTGCCCACCTACATGGGCGCACACGCCATCCCACCGGAATACAAGGGCAACACCGCCGGCTATACCCGCTTTTTGTGCGAACAAGCGCTGCCTGCGACGAAGCACTGGTGGCTCGAGCATGCCAATGGGCGAGCGTTGCCATTTGTGGACGTTTTCTGTGAGGCAGGTGTTTTTGAAATTGAAGAAACCCGTGAAATCCTGAGCGCAGCAAAAGCGCTGGGTTTTCCGATAAAATTGCATGCTGACGAATTTGAAAATTTAGGCGGCGCCAGCCTGGCAGCAGAACTTGGCGCTGTTTCGGCGGATCATTTGGTGAAGACCTCGCTGGAGGACATCGCTCGCTTAGCGGCAAGTGAAACCGTGGCAGTCTCACTCCCAGGCACGCCCTTTGGTTTGGGACAGCAAGAATACACACCGGCAAAGGAAATCCTGGCAGCCAACGGCTACCTGGCGCTGGCGACCGACCTGAACCCGGGCACCACTTGGAACGAATCCATGCAGTTCATCCAGGCGCTGGCTTGCCGCTACCTCAAGTTGACGCCCGCCCAGGCACTGGCTGCTTCCACGATCAATTCCGCCAAGGCTGTTGCCCTGGAGCATAAAGTTGGCTCAATAGAAGCGGGAAAGCAGGCGGACTTCCTGGTGCTGACCACGCCGGATTACCGCAACCTCAGCTACCGCTACGGCAGCAACCAGGTGGCACTGGTTGTCAAAAAGGGCAAACTTTACCCCAATGCTGGTTAGGTGAAAATGGATCCGGAACTAAGGCGCCAGTTAATCAACTTAGCCATCCTCATTGCGGGGGTCCTGGCGATCGTTTGGGTGTTGCGGGATATTTTTAAGCTTGCATGGCGGGTGATTCGAACCGTTGTGTTCATATTGATCATACTGGCGATCCTGGGGAACATCCTGGGAATTATTCAACTTCCGAGGTTCTGATGGAATTGAGCATAGAACAAGCCCGCGCCTTTTATCCCGGCGATGACCCGGTGCATGGTTTTGACCACGTCATGCGGGTCTACCGGATTGCCGAGCGGCTCGGCAGGGAAGAAGGCGCCGACCTGGAGATCATCCACACCGCCGCGCTCTTGCACGACTCCCGCGGCGCGGACCCGCGCGGCGAGGCGAACGAACGTGAGGTACACCACCTGCTTAGCGCGGAGTTTGCCGAAACCGTGCTGACGGAGATGGGCTGGCAGCCGGAACGGATTGAGGCGGTGCAGCATTGCATTCGCAGCCACCGCTACCGCGCGCAGGATGAACCTCCGCAGACCATCGAGGCGATGTGCCTCTTTGATGCCGATAAGCTGGACGTCCTTGGGGCGATTGGGGCGGCACGCACCACGGCTTTCTCCGCGCAGGCGGACCTGCCGTTTTATCGCGAGCCTTCTCAGCGCTTCCTGGAAAGCGGCGAGCATGAGCCCGACGAGCTGCACAGCGCCTATCACGAGTTTTTGTTTAAACTTCAGTTTGTGCACGAACGCCTGCTCACCAGGGCTGGCAGAGCCATTGCCCAGCAGCGCAACGCATTCTTGCGCCAATATTTCGAACAGCTGCAAGCCGAATGCCGCGGTGAGCGATAGTTTCAGGAGGAGACAATGATCGGGGCGATTATTGGCGATGTAGTTGGTTCGGTCTATGAGTTCAACAACCATCGCAGCAAGGAATTTCCGCTTTTCAAAGCAAACTCTGATTTCACGGATGACAGCGTTTTGAGCTTTACCACGGCGAAGGTGCTGCTGGATGGCGGTGATTATGGCGCTACTTACCAGCAATTCGCCAGGGCTTATCCCCATCGCGGATACGGCGGGCGTTTCAGAAGGTGGATCAAGCTGGACGACCCCAAACCTTACAACAGTTTTGGCAATGGCTCGGCCATGCGCGTCTCACCGGTTGGATTTGCTTTCCCTGACCTTGAGACCACTCTGGCGGAGGCCAGGCACAGCGCGGAAGTGACCCACAACCACCCGGAAGGCATCAAGGGCGCCCAGGCGGTGGCACTGGCAATCTGGATGGCAAGGCAGAGCGTAGATAAAGCAGCGATTCGCCGGGAAATCATACAGCAATTTGGGTATGATCTCAGTCGCGATTGTGAATTTATCCGAAAAGTGAATAAATTTGACGAAACCTGCCAGGGCTCGGTACCTGAGGCGATCACATGTTTTTTGGAATCCATTGATTTTGAGGATTGCATTCGCCTGAGCATCTCGATTGGCGGGGACAGTGACACCATCGCCTGCATCGCCGGAGGGATCGCGCAGGCTTATTATGGTGAAATTCCAGGTTGGATTGTGGAAGAAACGCGTGCCCGTTTGCCCCTTGAATTTTTGGAGATCCTGGATCGGTTTGAAGAAATAGCATTGAGGAACTGAGATTGCGGCGGTGTCTGATTCTATGATCGCACCGGCGTCCCTGCCGAGCACGGGACGTGACCTTTAGGTCTCCACCAATCATTCTTTCCGTGATTGCATTTCAAGAGCCGGATTGACAAGCGCAATCCGGTCTACAGTGATACCCATTGGTTACTTGTTTTATTACTTGGTCGCGCAGGCGATGCAGGGGTCAAAGGCGCGCACCACCCGTCCGACTGCCCGAGCAAGTTCGTTGCTGATGCCTTCCGGGCTCACGTATCGTTTGGCTGCAACCATCAGCGCCCGGCGGATGGCCAGCATGTTATGTACCGTTGGGATAATGAAATCCGCATTTTTGATCAGCCCGTTTTCAACTTCATAACGATGAATCAGCGGCCCTCGCGGGGCTTCTACCAAGCCAAATCCGATCCCATCCCTGGGCTGATACCTAACCATCGCTTCGCCGTTTTGCAAATCGGTTTCGAGCATTTGTTTGGCTTTTTCAAGCGCGTAAACTAACTCGATCCCCCGACAGAGGTCGAAGAACAAGATCGCGTGGGCGGGTTTGCCATACGCTTCGTCGAAGCGTTTCAGGTAAGCATCGGCCTTCGGAGTGCCAAAGGAATTTGTCAGGTTGATCCGCGCGAGGCTGTTTGCCCGCATGATGTGACCCTGGAAATCACTTATGCCAGCATAGGAGTAGTCGCTCGCTTCAATATTTATGTAATTTTCGTACTCCTGGGGCGCAAAAGTGTGACACTGCCGCCCCTCGTTGCACATAACTCTCAGCTGATTACTGTTGAGCCGGAAATTATCGGCCTCAGTCGAGGCGAGATAGTAAGTGGGTTCGTCATCACCCCAGGTGCCAATGCGGTCGACCATTTCCAGCGACATCTGCCAATAATTGTCCACCAAATCAACAGCCACTGGCAGTAATTCTTCAATTGTTTTGATCATTGCGTCGGCTTTTTCACGGGGGATGCTGCTGGTTACACCGCCAATGACAGTTTTGATGGGATGGATGAATTGTCCTCCAGCCAGGCTGATCAGGTCGGTGCCGATTTTTCTGATTTTCAGGGACATCTGGGCAAGAGAAAACTGCCGGGCTTTGCTTTCCTGATCGTCTCCCATCTCAAAAAGCGAACTGGCGTTGACGCGGTCTGGCATGGTAAAGATGAAGAGTGAGGTGGCCTGATTTTGAATCAATTGCCCAAGCAGCAGCACTTCCCGAATTTCCGTTGCCAGAGGAGGAGGTGTGACCCCAAAAACGTCTTCAAGCGCTTTTACGGAAGCCACCTGGTGGGCGGTGGAACAAACACCGCAGATACGCGGAACGATTACGGTTATTTGTTCGGCTGGAATTCCCTGAACATAATAGCTGAAACCGCGCATTTCCATNNCGCGCGTGTCCTTCAATTCGACTGAGGGGGTAGGTGATAGTTGTCATCAGATCATCTTCTCCTTTGTCCGCTGGGGTAATGACTGATCCTGGGTGTAGTCAGTAAACTGACCAAGGAACAGGGACAGCCAGGGCGAGGCCAATGCGGCATTGATTTCTTCGATAGGGATGTCTGTCATCCTGGTAAACACACGACGCAAGTTATCGAGAACAAATTCAGGGTCTTTGTTCAGATAGGGGTTGGCTGGCCCTCGGCAGCCCACACAAGCATGACCTGGTCGGGTGCATAGAGCACCGCAGCCGCCGCGTGTGGAGGTGCCTACACAAAGGTAACCCTGGTTGATCAGGCAAATCTCAGGGTCAGGAGTGCCACTTCGCGGTCCACTGATAGAAGTTGGACGCATATCGGTTAATTTCTTGCGCCCGCATTCCTGGCAAACGATACTCGCGATCTTGGCGTTTTCTGCTTCTTTTAGCGCAGTAATAAAAAGCTCTGGAGTTGGTGGGCAGCCTGGTAAATACAGGTCCACATGCACAAATTTATCAATTGGATAAGCGCGGGGCAGCATGCTGGGCAGCCGCAAACGATGCGAGGAATCCAGGTAAGATTCACGTGAAATATGCCCTTCACGGATTTGAGCAACTCCGCCTGAGAGCGCGCAGGTGCCTACGGCGATCAGTTTCTTGCTGCGAGAGGCGCCTTTGCGAAGATTATGCAAGTCTTCATCAGTCCGAACGCCGCCTGAGACAAGCAGAACCTCAATATCTTCGGGTATTTTGTGAGTTGATACAACCAGGGGCATGTAGACCAGTTGAAAATTGCTGATCCATTCATCTGAATTCAGCAGCGAGACTTCGCAGCCTGAGCATCCGGAGAGTTGAAGTACGGCAAACTTGGGAAGGTCTTTTGGTGTTTCCATAGGCTCATTTCCACAGAAATTTTGGATTTATACACTAATTATAGTGGACTTTTCCACAGGCAGTCCTGCTTTTTTCCACAGGTTATCCACAAGGACACAGTTGACCAAAAAAGAGCATTTCGACTCGAGAGGCGGATGGGGTAGAATTGGACGCTGAGGTGAACATGGAACCAACAATGGAGCAGGTACTCAACTGGGTAAAAGAAGCCGCCCTGATGGCGCAGCAAATGCGAGGGGAGGATCTGCAGGTACGGCATAAAAGCAAGGCTGATCTTGTCACGGAGGCAGATACGGCTATTGAAGCCTTTATGATCGGAAAGATTAGCGCGCACTTCCCTGATCACAGCGTCAATGCCGAGGAAAGTGGGCAGCATGATGGCGATCAGGAACACGAATGGTTCATCGACCCGATTGACGGCACGCTCAATTATGCCCACGGGTTACCTCAATATTCAATATCAGTCGCTTATGCCTGCAAGGGTGAGCTTAAGCTTGGCGTGATTGCCAATCCGCCGATGCAGGAATATTTCTATGCCGAAGCCGGCAAAGGATCCTGGCTGAATGGCAAGCCCATCCGCGTCTCGGAAACGCAGGAATTGATTGATTCCATGCTTATCACCGGCTTCCGCTACCACTTGTTCGACACGCCCCGTTCTAACATCAACAACTTCATCCGTCTTTCACACGAAGTGCAAACCATCCGTCGCCTGGGCTCAGCCGCACTGGACCTGGCTTACGTGGCTTGCGGGCGCGTGGAAGGCTTCTGGGAAATTGCTCTCAACCCGTGGGATGTGGCGGCAGGGATCCTGCTGATCCGTGAGGCGGGTGGCACGGTCAGTACACTCTATGGAGAAGGGCATTTGCTTAAAGGCAGCGTGGACATCCTGGCAGCCAATCCTGTCATCTTCCCAAAACTGCAGACCATCCTGCACGAGGAACGCTCCAAGACACTCTGATCATCTGAAATCAAGAAGTCCCAGCGAAACTTCACAAGCGCTTTGCCTGTGAAGTTTTTCCACGGTTTCAGCTTACACCCGAAAGGATTGTTAACAGATATAATCCAGTTATCTTCTTAAGAAGGCGGCTTCAGTGGAGTTTATTCAGGATATCCTCGCAAATCCTGCACTGTTGGTGACAGTCATCCTGACGATAGGGGTTATTCTGGTCAATGGCTGGACAGACGCGCCGAACGCGATTGCGACTTGCATTTCGACGCGCGCGATCAAACCAAAAGATGCTATTTTGATGGCAGCTGTCTTCAATTTCCTTGGTGTATTTGTAATGACGATGATCAATAAAAGCGTCGCCATGACCATCAGCAACATGGTGGACTTTGGCACGGATATGCGAGCCAGCTCCATTGCTCTCAGCGGTGCCCTGGCGTCGATTGTAATCTGGGCGACCGCAGCCTGGTACTTCGGCATCCCAACCTCTGAAAGCCACGCCCTGATTGCCGGCCTGACAGGCGCAGCGGTGGCGTATTTTAACAGCTTCCAGGGGGTAAATGGCGCGGAATGGATGAAAGTGGTGTTTGGCTTGATCCTTTCCACCTTTGGCGGCTTTTTCTTGGGCTGGGGAATTGCCAAACTGCTCGAGCTGATCTTTAAACACCAGGACAGGCGCAGGACGAACAAGTTTTTTAAAAATGCCCAGGTGGGTGGAGCAGCCGCGATGGCGTTTATGCATGGCGCTCAGGATGGGCAGAAGTTCATCGGCGTTTTCCTGATTGGCATGGCGCTGGCTAAAGGGCAGGCAGTCCCGGCAACGCTTGAGATCCCGATTTGGCTGATGTTGTTCTGCTCGGTCGTCATGGCGCTTGGTACTTCCATCGGCGGATATCGGATTATCAAGGCAGTTGGCATGGACATGGTAAAACTTGAGACCTACCAGGGATTCAGCGCCGATCTGGCAGCAGCACTATCGCTGCTGGCGGCAACCCTGTTCAGAGGTTTGCCTGTATCTACCACGCACACCAAAACGACCGCTATCATGGGTGTTGGTGCTGCCAGGCGCATCCGCTCGGTGAACTGGGGCGTTGTGCGGGAAATGGTGCTGGCATGGGTGCTGACCTTCCCGGGCTGCGGCTTGCTCGGATATCTTGTGACACGTTTGTTGATTCGCTTATTTGTGTAAGGATAGATTATGGCAAAAAAAGACAATAACTACTACAGCATGTTCAGTGATATCGCTGGTGACGCGATTGTCGCCGCGCGTCAACTCGAAAAAACGGTCAAGAACTACAACCCTGACAAAATCGAGAAGCTCAACAAAGCCATGCACGAGATTGAGCACGGGGCGGACGAGAAAAAACACAAAATGATGAAGATGCTCGTCTCCGAGTTTATTACCCCGATTGAGCGCGAAGATATCGGAACCTTGTCCTACATGCTGGATGACGTATTAGACAGCATCGAAGAGGTCTACCAGATGTTCTTCATGTACAACGTAAAAGAAATGCGCCCTGAAGCGATTGATTTTGTGGATCTGATTGTGCGCAGTGCTGAAGCAATGAAGGCTTGCTTCGATGAGTTTGAAAACTTCCGTAAATCAGACTTGATTTCGAAAAAAATCGTTGAGGTGAATGTGATTGAAGAACTGGCTGATACGCTTTACTTCAAAACTGTGCGTGAACTATACACCAAAGGAAAGGACCCAATGCATGTCATGATCTGGGCGAGAATCTTCGACAGTTTTGAGAAGATCTGCGATCAATGTGAGCATGTCGCGGACACCATCAGCTCAGTGATTATGAAAAACTCCTAAGCCTTCAGCAGTCCCTTAAAAACTAAAAACGCCCTGGCAAGAGACTGCCAGGGCGTTTTGATAGCTTCTAATTCGGTTTTAGTCCTTTGAAATTGTAACGAAAATCACCGGTCGGCGTTTGGTTTCCTCGTTAAGATAAGAGGTGGCGACGCTTTTGATTTCTTTTTGCAGATTGTTTGCGGGAAATTGCGTTAGCTTCACCACGCGCTTGCGCAGTTCAGCAAACAATTCCTGCGACTCTTCCTGCGCGATGAATCCGCGGCTGATGATTTCCAGCTCCTTGAACTTACCGTTATTTTTGTTTAACTCGAGATTGAGCAAAACCACGCCGTCCTGGCTGAGTAGTTCACGGTCGCGCATAGTTGAGCGATCCACATCGCCCACGCCGATGCCGTCCACAAAGACGTAACCACCGGGAATGCGTTCCTTCAGGCTCATCTCACCGTGAGTGAACTCAATGATTCGACCATTTTCGACCAGGCCAATTTGCTCCTCTTCCATACCCAATTCGAGGGCAAGGCGCTTGTGCTGTTTGAGCATGCGCATTTCGCCATGAACGGGGATGAGGTAGCGCGGCTTCACGAGATGCAGCATAAGTTTGATTTCTTCCTGGCTGGCATGCCCCGAGACGTGCACGGGCATGATGTCCTCATAAACCACTTCTGCGCCTTGCTCCATCAGGCGGTTGATGGCGCGATAGACAAGCTCTTCGTTACCCGGGATGGGGTGGGAAGAAAGAACGATTGTGTCGCCTTCTTTGACGCTGAAGCGATGGTTGGTGCCGTTAGCCAGCCGACCAAGAATGGACGTTGGTTCACCCTGGGAGCCAGTCACCAGCAATACCACTTTGTTGTCTGGCATGGAAAGCGCCTGATCGGTGGTAACAACAAGTTTCTCGTCATAATTCAGATAACCAAGTTCTTTGGCGATGCGGGCGTTTTCGGTCATACTGAGACCAACAAAAGTGACCTTACGGTCATGCCTTTTCGCAGTATCCAAGACTTGCTTCATGCGCGAGATAAGGGAAGCAAAGGTGGCAACGATAATCCGACCCTTAGCCTGGTAGAAAACCTTATCGAAGGCGTCGTTGATCACGCGCTCCGAAGCCGTCCAACCGGGGCGTTCAGCGTTGGTGGAATCAGCCAGCAGCGCGAGCACGCCTCTGCGAGCAAATTCTGCCAACTTACTGTAATCGGTGGGGCGACCGTCGATGGGGGTGTGGTCGAATTTGTAGTCCCCAGTTTGCACGATAAGACCGGCAGGGGTATCGATGCCCAGCCCAATGCCATCAGGAATGGAGTGGCAAACGTGGAAAAAGTCGATCTTGAACGGACCGATTTGCACCGATTCGCCTGCCTGGATATCAACTAACTTGGGTTCAACTTTCATCCCGCGCCGACTGAGCTTGTTTTTGATCAGGCCATTGGTAAGGGGGGTGGCGTAGACTGGCGCGTCCACGTATTCAAGCAGATGGCCTATAGCGCCAGTATGGTCTTCGTGACCGTGTGTGATGACGATGCCTTTTACTTGATTGGCTCGCTGTTTAACATATTCAAAATCGGGGATGATGTAATCAATGCCGATCATGTCGTTATCCGGGAACATCATGCCAGCATCCACAATCAGGATTTGCTGATTGTATTCATAGACTGTCATGTTTTTGCCCACCTCGCCCAGACCTCCGAGGGGGATAATACGTAATGTTTTTTTACTCATAATTCTTTCCTAACATAATAAACCGGCTGATGCCGGGGAATTTGTTCCTAACTTGTTATCTCTATTCTACCCTGAAAATCTGTCGAAAACGAGCTTTGTGGAACGATGGCAGTTTTCCGGACAAATTCATACAGAGTGTATATGTAGTTTTAACCTATCTCTAACATAAAGATCTTACATTTTAAGCATAAACAGTCACAAAATGGAGGTAGATATGGCTTATATGATTAGACGAACTCCTTATTGGAGAAACCAATACAATTTAGAACAAGCAATGAATCGCTTTTTCGAGATTGACTCCGAACAACTTCCGTCCGGCTTTCCCCTGGATGTACTTGAGAATGACCAGGAATACGTAGTGAAAGCCAGTGTCGCAGGTTTTGATCCCGAGAAAATCGAAATCACCTATGATGACAACACTTTATCCATTAAGGGCGAAGTTGAAGAAGAGAACAGAGAATCCGAAGAAGCCAAGTACCACATTCGGGAACGCAGTTTTGGCAGTTTCTATCGCAGCATTTCGATGCCTGGTGTGATCGACTCTGAGCAGATCAGCGCGGAAACCGAAAACGGTATCCTGGTGGTTCATTTGCCCAAGAAACCCGAGACCCAGCCGAAGAAAATTGCGGTTACCGCCCGGCAACCAAAAAAAGTAGTTGAGCACGAAGAGTAAATCAAGGAAAAAGTAAGTTTAGACAAAATGGCTTCCGATAAGGAAGCCATTTTGTTATTGATTGTCAGCTGCAATACATTGGGGACTTCGCCTGATCAGCCAAAAAGGGCTTTCACAATCAACATCAAGCCAAGCAAAATCAAAGGAACACCGATAACGGCGCCGATTACAGTTATCGAGAGCAGCACACCCACGATAATTATCACCAGTCCCAGGATTGCACCGACGAGTCTGCCTGTGAGTTTAAGGATCCACAATACCAGCTGGAATAGTGCCCAAAAAGGCCACAGAAGGAAGGGGATTTTTCGTTTTTCTCTCATATTTCCTCTTTACCTGTTTTGAAAGTAACAGTTTGTGATTTTGATTATAGATGGGTGGGGTTTATCGGGGGATAGAAAATATAGGGGATTTGAGCGGTTGTCGGCAATTTTTGATGTTGTCTGGCGTACGTGATCCGCGGAGCAATGCGGTATTTTCGGTCATTAGTATGATACCTATCAAGGGGGAATACAATAAGAGACACGGCAGATCGACCGTCATTAGGTCATAAAGACCGTCTCGCAGTGTAGATCGCCGTGTCTAACACACGTGGTACCCGAACAGTTGCCTGGGACAAAGAGCCCG
Source organism: Anaerolineaceae bacterium UBA6105 (assembly GCA_002423495.1). Taxonomy (GTDB): domain Bacteria; phylum Chloroflexota; class Anaerolineae; order Anaerolineales; family Anaerolineaceae; genus Mesolinea. The sequence goes on from DIWN01000034.1 coordinate 15,772, forward strand.
TAAACACTAATGTGGGTCCACAACATAATTATATAACAGGAGCTTATCATGGCAAATCAAGTATTTGC
>DIWN01000022.1 GCA_002423495.1 Anaerolineaceae bacterium UBA6105
TCGGCTGCTTCGTAGCTGGCAGTTGCCAGGTCTCGCTGACGGTGAATCTCTTCCAGCAGGTCATCCGCATGCAGTTCCGTCGGATCAATCTCCTGGCGGGCGGCGGCGATAATGGCGGGGTCCAGTCCCAGTCGATCGGCAATCGCCAGCGCGTTCGAGCGTCCGGGCAGCCCGATCACGAGACGGTAGGTGGGGCGCAGTGTTTCGAGGTCAAACTCCAGGCTGGCATTAGTGACACCCTTGGTGGAGTGGGCATAAGCTTTGAGTTCGGGGTAATGCGTGGCGACCACGGAAGTAATGCGGCGCTGGAGCATATAGTCCAGTACGGCGCGTGCCAGGGCGGAACCTTCCTGCGGGTCGGTGCCAGCGCCCAGTTCGTCCAGCAAAACCAGTGACCGATGGTCAGCGCGTTTGAGGATGCGCACCAGTTGGCTGATATGCCCTGAAAAAGTCGAGAGAGATTGCTCGATGGACTGTTCATCGCCAATATCCGCAAATACATCTCTAAAAATGCTGAGACGCGAACCAGATTGGGTAGGGATCTGCAGACCAGCCTGCGCCATCAGCACCATCAGACCAACAGTTTTCAAGGTGACGGTCTTGCCACCGGTGTTTGGACCGGTGAGCACGACAGAAAAAGTCTGCCGGTCCAGCTCAAAATCGATTGGTACGACCGTTTTGAGATCCAGGAGGGGATGGCGGGCACGGCGCAGTTGGATGATAGTGCCGGGATGGGCTTCATGAGGCTGCGTGGGGAAAGGCACAAGTTCCGGCTCGGTCGCCAGGAGATCATCGGCATAATGCGCTTTCATCAGCGCAAGGTCAAGCCCGGCCATGGCTTTGCTGGTCTGATTGAGACTTTCAGCCTGCAAAGCAATCTGCTGACTGAGCGCGCGCAAAACACGCAGGACTTCATCCCGCTCAGCGAGTTCAAGTTCGCGGAACTTGTTGTTCAGTTCCACCACCGCAATCGGTTCAATAAAGAGTGTGGCGCCAGAAGCGCTTTGGTCGTGGATGATTGCCTTGATTTGCCCCTTGTGTTCAGCACGCAAAGGCAAAACGTAACGCCCGGAGCGTTGGGTGATGAGAGTCTCCTGGAGCATACGAGCGCTTGAGGGGTCGTTCAGGTAGCGGCTGAGTCGGTCCATCAGGCGGGCATGGACAACTTTTATCTCAGAACGGATGTGACCCAGTTCGGAGGAAGCGCTGTCGAGCACTTCTCCGCGTTCGCTGATCGTGCGATTGATCTGATCGATCAAGCCCTGACCGTCGGAGAGGTCCTCCGCGAGAGTTGCTAGGCTGGGGGCGGATTCCGCGTTATCGAGCAGTATACGGCGCGCGGTACGGGAAAGAATCAGAGTGTTGCGGACGGCGAGGAGATCGCTGGCTTCGAGAGTCATGCCGTGCAGGGTCTGGTCTGTGAGAGGCGACAGGTCAACCGCGCCCTGGAAGCTGATGCTGTCGTTGATTGAGATCAACAGGCGCGCTTCACGCGTTTCCTGCTGGCGTTGGAGCGCCTTTTCGAGATTGCTGGTGGGTCGGAGCGCTTCAGCCAGCGACTCAGACGCGCTGAAAGACGCGTAGGCTTTGAGCCGCGCCAGGACCTTCGGGAATTCAAGCAGGATCAGCGATTTTGGGTTCATGATAAGAAAAAGTTTATCATGGAAGGCTTTAATCAAACGGCCAGATGCACGAGGTTGAAAATAAAAAAGGATACCCATTCTTGCGTTGTTTGGGCATTCTTATTGAAATAGTTAACCAGCCAAAAAGTTATATTTAGAAGAGCAGTTTACCGCCGAGGATGACGTGGCGGACCTCGAGCGTTTCGGCATCGAGCAGGGTCAGGTCAGCGCGTTTACCAACTGCGATTGAGCCAATCTCATCTTCCATGCCCAAGACGCGGGCTGGGTTGGCAGTTGCAGCGCGCAGCGCGGACTCGAGCGGGACGCCAAACTTCGCAACTGACCGACGGAAAGACTCGGTCAGCGGGGTGGCGCTGCCGGCAATCGTACCGCTGTCGAGGGTGACGAGGCCATCCGTCACAGTTACTCTTTGTCCACCGAGTTCATATACTCCATCAGCCATACCGCATGCCATCATAGCATCGCTGATCAGGCAGACCCGATCTTCGCCAAAGATGCTGAAGGCAACGCGGATCGCGGCGGGATGAACATGGTGTCCGTCGCAGATCAGCTCTACGCTGCTGGCATAGTCTGCCGCTGCACCAATCAGACCAGGAGCACGGTGGCTGAAAGAACTCATGGCATTATAGAGGTGGGTAACATGGCTGGCTCCGCGGAAAAAAGCTTCTTTTGCCAAGTCGTAATCCGCACTGGAATGGTGGAGGCTGACCACACAAATTTCACTGGTACGCTCAATCAAATCGAGGGCGCCGGGAAGTTCCGGGGCAACATCATTCAGCCGGATACGTCCGCCGCAGGCTTCGTTTAACTGAAGGAAGTAATCGTAATCCGGGTCAATCAGGTTGTCGGGGTCCATGGCACCTTTTTTCTCAAGTGAGGCGAAGGGTCCTTCAAGGTTAATTCCGCGCATGACCGCGCCATCTTCGACGGGGTTGTCCATAAATTTGCCAGCAACACGAACCATTTCCAGCAAGGCGGGTTTCTGGATTGCCATGGTAGTGCCGAGGTAGCTTGTGACGCCGACGGATGCCAGGTAGCGGGCGATGTTTTCGTGCGCTTCGCGGTTGCTGTCGCAGAAATCGGTGCCATTGGCACCGTGGATATGAATATCAATGAATCCGGGTGCGACGATTAAGCCAGTGGCGTCGAGCACTTCTGCCTGGCTGTTCGGCTCGCTGATGCGATCTAACTCGGTGTAAACATCTCCTTCGCGCAGAGCGAAATCTTCACAAAAAACAAGACCATTCTTAATTTGCATCTTTACTTTTCTCCATTCATCAATTCTTGTAACTGGTAAAGCTTCGATATAATAGCATAACGGAATCATCATAACATAATCAAGGATAGACAGTGATCAAAGCGGTATTTTGTGATGTGGATAACACCCTGACCAGTTCAAAAACGCGCACAATCCCAGCCAGCGCTCTGGAGGCCATCCAGAAGGCGCGCAAAAATGGGGTCAGAGTTTTTGTCGCGACTGGCAGGCACACTCGCACTTACGAAGAAGGCAAGATTCTGCAGGGCATCGCCCTGGACGGCTACGTGGCGGTCAATGGGCAACTATGTTACCTGCCGGATGACACCATTATCCACAAAGCTGTGCTCGACCCACAAGATGTGACTGTTGTGCTGCGTCTGGCGGAGGAACTGAACTTTGCCTGCGGCCTGGTTGAGACGGATAAGATCTATCTGACAAAAATCGATGAAAATGTCCGATCTTTTCATGAAATGATAAAGATTCCACTTCCGATGGTAACTTCGCCGGATGGCGCGGCAAGCCGCGATGTGCTTTCCGTCGCGCCTTATATAGATTATGAAACTGAGCTGCAAATTACTCCCTATTTACGCAACAGTGAAATTGTGCGTTTCAACCCCTACAACTGCGATGTGATCCCGCGAGAAGGTGGCAAAGACGTGGGCATGCAGGCTGTGCTGGATTATTTTGGTGTGCCAATAGAGCAAGCCATGGCTATTGGCGATGGGCAAAACGACATCAGCATGCTGAAGGCGGCTGGAATTGGGGTGACAATCGGGCAGTGCAGCCCGGAAGTGATGGCAGCGGCAGATTATCACGCGCCTGAAGCGGATGAGGATGGTATCTGGCACACGTTCGAGAAATTCGGCATTATCTGAAAGGAGGTCGGAATGGAAAAAATTGTAATAGAAGTTTGCTGCGGTTCGGTGGACGATGTGGTGCGGGCAGCAGAGGCCGGGGCAGACCGGGTGGAGTTGAACTCGGCCTTGTTTGTGGGTGGATTGACTCCTTCGCTTGGAGCCTTGCTGGAATCCAAAGCCAGGGTGGACATTCCGGTGATCAGCATGATCCGTCCGCGGGCAGGAGGCTTTTGCTACACTGACCTGGAATTTGAGACCATGCTGCGGGATACGCGCGAACTGGCAAAAGCAGGCACGGATGGTTTTGCGGTTGGCTTTTTGACCGCTGAGGGTTGGCTGGATGAGGAACGCTGCAAGATCTGGGTGGAGGCAGCTGGCGACAGGGAACTGGTGTTTCACCGCGCCTTTGATATCATGAAAAATGAGCCCGAAGAAGTGCTGCCGCGGCTGGCTGAGCTCGGATTCAAACGCATTCTGACCAGCGGCAGGGAGCCATCCGCGCCGGCAGGGACTGAGATGATAAAACGCTGCGTGGAAGTGGGGGCGGTGCAGGTATTGGCTGGGGGCGGTGTGCGGGCGGGCAATGTGGGGCAGCTGATCCAAAGCACGGGTTGCCGGCAGGTGCATTTCAGCTGCCATAAAAAGCAGAGCGACACTTCTGTGCGGGGAGCAAAATTATCGTTTGGCTTGCCAAATATCCCAGAATGTCAAGGCTAGATAGAAATGTCC
>DIWN01000080.1 GCA_002423495.1 Anaerolineaceae bacterium UBA6105
CATCAGCGATTCTGTCCGGTGTTATCAGGTATAATTTTTTAGTTAATCACTAGATTTTTGGAGTTATCTTATGTATCTAAGCGGCAACCAGGTTCGTCAATCATTTCTCGACTTTTTCGCGCAGCGCGGGCATACCATCGTGCCGAGTGCTTCACTCGTCCCGGGTGGCGACAGCACCCTGCTTTTTACCAACGCCGGTATGGTGCAGTTCAAAGATGTATTCCTGGGCGCCGAAACCCGCCCCTACACCCGCGCGGTTGACTCCCAAAAATGCCTGCGCGTTTCGGGTAAGCACAACGACCTCGACACCGTCGGGCGCGACAACACCCACCACACCTTTTTTGAGATGCTGGGCAACTGGTCCTTCGGGGATTACTACAAGCAGGAAGCCATCAGTTGGAGCTGGGAACTGCTCACTAAAGTCTGGGGGCTTGACCCTCAACGGCTATACGCAACTTACTTCGTCGACGACCANNCTTAACGGCGGACGTAAAGACAACTTCTGGGAAATGGCTGAAACTGGTCCTTGCGGACCCTGCACTGAGATCCACTACGATTTCGGACCGGATTTCTGCAACATGAAAGACGTGCCCGGGCATGTCTGTGAAGTCAACGGCGACTGCGCGCGCATCGTCGAGATCTGGAACAATGTTTTCATACAATACAATCGCACCTCACAAACGGACTTTCAAGCCCTGCCAAAACGCCATGTGGACACCGGCATGGGCTTTGAACGCATCGTCTCAATCATCCAGGGCGTGCGTGGGAACTATGATACCGACCTGCTGAAACCACTTCTGGACGAAACCCAAAAGCTCGCCGGGCAGACCGACGCGGAACGCGCGGCCAACCTGACCCCCTACCGCGTCATTGCCGATCATGTGCGTGCAGGCGCTTTCCTGATCGCCGATGGCGTCATCCCCGGTAATGTCGGACGCAATTACGTCTGCCGCATGATCATCCGCCGTGCCGCCCGCTTTGCCCGCAAACTGAACCTGACCGAGCCATTCATGGCGCAGGTAGCCAGGCTCGTGGTTGAAAATTACCAGGCTGCCTACCCGGAGTTAAAAGAAAACGCTGAGCTGATCTACGAAACGCTCACCTCTGAAGAAAAACGCTTCGCCGAAACGCTCGATGCCGGCTTTATTGAACTGCAGAGCCTGGAAGCGGACCTGAAATCCAAGGGTGCAAGCCAACTGGACGGCAAGACCGCCTTTAATCTCTACTCCACCCTCGGCTTCCCGCTCGAGATCACACGCGATATCCTCGAAGAGGACGGCCTTACCGTCGACGAAAAGGGATTTTTCGAGGCAATGGAAGCCCACCGGCTTGCGTCCGGCAAGGGTCAGGCTTTCGGGAATATGAATGGCGATAACACTGAGCTATACACCGGTATTCTTAACGACCTGCAAGCCCAGGGCAAACTGCCCGCTGATGGCGTTCGTTATGACCCCTATTCTTCTTTCACCTCCACCTCCAGGCTGATAGGCATCCTGAAGGATGGCGAACTGGTTCAATCCGCCGAAGTTGGGAATGAGGTCGAACTAATCCTCACTGACAGCCCCCTCTACATCGAATCGGGCGGGCAAGTTGGCGACACAGGTACGGTGATATCTGCTGAGAAACCGGCTTGGGAGGTCAAAATCTCTTCCAGCCGCAAGCCCGTCTCCGGGCTGATTGTCCATTCCGGAATTGTCAGCCAGGGAACGCCCCAAGCAGACAGCCCCGCTTTGGTCAGCGTGGACCTTAATTCACGCCGGGCTACCATGCGCAATCACACCGGCACGCACCTGCTGCATGCCGCCTTGCGCACAGTTTTGGGCGACAAGGTGCACCAGTCCGGTTCAGCAGTGGACCCCGAACGCATGCGCTTCGACTTCAACTTCCCTCGCGCCCTCAATAGCGAAGAGCTGCTCCAGATCGAAGCCCTGGTCAACCGCTACATCGCCGAGGAATATCCGGTTCACAAACGCACAAAGACTCTCGAGGAAGCCAGAGCCGAGGGCGCGATCGCGCTTTTTGGTGAGAAATACGGCAGCGAAGTGCGCACAATCGAAATTTCCGACCAGCGAGGACGCGTCTCGTACGAGCTTTGCGGCGGCACGCACCTGGATAACACCGCCGAAATCGGTTCTTTCTACATCACCAGCGAGTCGAGCGTGGCTGCTGGAATTCGCCGCATCGAAGCGGTAACCGGTGAGAAGGCTTATGCCTGGGCGCGCGAACGCCTGAACCTGCTCAACGAAGCAGCGGCCTTCCTTGAAACCAGCCCCTTTGAGCTGCTCCCAAAAATTGAAATGCTCGAAAACAAGCTCAAGGAGCTTGAAAAAGAGCTTGACCTTCTGCGCGCGCAGGGAGCCCAGGCGGAATTCAGCAAGAAATTGCAGAATATCCAGGAGGTTGCGGGTGTACCCGTGCTCAGCGCCATCATTCCCAACGCCGACGCGGACGCCCTGCGCGCTCTGACGGATCAATTCCGCCAGCAATATACCTCTGGTAGTGTTGTGCTTGGTACTGTCAACCAGGGCAAACCCATGCTAATCGCGGCAGTCACGCCAGACCTGATTGCTCGCGGCATCAAAGCCGGCGACCTGATCAAACACGTTGCCGCAGTGGTCGGCGGCGGCGGTGGCGGTCGACCCGACATGGCTCAGGCTGGCGGCAAAGACCCCGACAAGCTTTCGGAAGCGCTCGACCAGGTTTCTGTCTATATTCGTGAGAATCTGAAATAAGCCATGCCCCAGGATATCACACCCCTTCGTCAGCAATACCTGGATATCAAAAGGCAGTATCCAGATACGATTGTCTTTTTTCGCTTGGGTGATTTTTATGAAACTTTTGACGACGACGCCAAAGCCACAGCCGAGGCGCTGGATATCGTCCTGACCTCACGCCCAGTGGCAAAAGGTGTGCGTGTGCCCATGGCGGGCATTCCTTTTCACGCGGTGGATAATTACATCGGGAGACTGATCGAAAAGGGGCACCACGTCGCCATCTGCGAACAGGTTGGCGAACAGCCCGATAAGGGTCTTTTCCCGCGGGAAGTGGTGCGCGTGGTTACCCCCGGCACGGTGGTGGAGCCCAACCTGCTGCCCTCCGGACGCAATAATTACCTCGCCTGCATCTTCACTCAGGACAAAAGTGCCGGCCTGGCCTATGTGGATGTGTCCACGGCAGAATTTGCTGCCACGGAGCTGACCGACCAGGACGTCTTCGTCCAATTGCGGGCTGAACTCAGACGCCTTTCCCCTGCCGAAATTCTGGTTTCGGACGCGGTCAGCCTGCCCGGGGACATTGACGGCAACCAAACCATCATCCCCAACTGGTACTATGAGCCAGGCAGATCCGAGGAACTGATCAAAACCCGCTTCAAGGTCAGCAGCCTTGAAGGTCTGGGGCTCAAATCCTTGCCCCTGGCAGTGCGGGCAGTGGGCGCGCTGCTTAAGTACCTGAAGGAAACCCAAAAAGGTCTGTCGGAAGTTCAATTCAGTTTCAGTACCTACAGTCTGAACGATTTCATGGTTCTGGATGCCGAAACCCGCCGCAACCTGGAGCTGACCGAAACCCTGCGCGACAGCAAGCCTGAGGGCTCACTTTTGGGCGCGCTTGACCGCACCAAAACCGCGATGGGCAAGCGCATGCTGCGAGCCTGGGTCAACAAACCGCTGCTTGACCTTGAGCAGATCAATGCCCGCTTGGATGCGGTGGAGTTCTTTTACAAAAATGGCGTCCTGCGGCAAAATTTGGAGCTTGTGCTCGCGGAACTCCACGACGTCGAACGGATTGTTGGGCGGCTCAATAATGGCAGTGCCCGCCCGGGAGACCTGGTGGCACTGCGCGAAGACCTGCGCGCGATTCCCCGGCTGCAAGCGCTGCTGCCAGCCAACGAACCTGCCCTCCAGCCCCTGCTGACTGCCATCGGGAGTTTTGACTCCCAGTTGGAATTGCTCGAGCAAGCCATCACGGAGGATCCGCCAGCCACAACCGCTAATATCGGTATCATCCAGCCTGGTTTTTCCGCCGAACTTGACGCCATCCTTGCCAGCTCAAAACACGCCCGCGATTGGATCAGTGGGCTCGAGAGCAGTGAACGCCAGCGCACGGGCATCAAAACCCTCAAAGTGGGTTTTAACAAGGTTTTTGGTTACTACATTGAGATCTCGCGCGGCATGGCTGATCATGCACCCGAAAACTACATCCGCAAACAAACTCTGGTCAATAACGAGCGCTTCATCACGCCTGAATTGAAGGAGTACGAATCACTGGTATTGAACGCCGAGGCACAGATTCACGACGTGGAACTGCGTGTTTACAAACAAGTTTGCTCCCAGTTGGCTTCCTCCGCGAGCGAACTCCTCAACGCCGCGCGTGCTATTGCCAGCCTGGACTGCCTTCTTTCCTTCGGCAGCGTTGCGGCTCTCAACAAATACACCCGACCCCAACTCAACGCAAACAAGGGCCTGAAGATCACCGCTGGACGTCATCCGGTCGTCGAGCGCATGCGCAGCGAAACCCGCTACATCCCCAACGATGTACTCTTTGAAGATGGCGAAATCGTGCGCCTTATTACCGGTCCCAACATGAGCGGTAAGTCCACCTATTTGCGACAGGTCGTTTTGATCGTGCTGATGGCGCAAATTGGCAGTTTCGTGCCTGCGGACGAGGCAGAAATAGGACTGGTGGACCGTGTTTTCACCCGCATTGGGGCACAGGACGCCATCCACCAGGGGCAGTCGACCTTTATGGTGGAAATGCTTGAGACTGCCAACATTCTCAACAATGCCTCCTCCCGCAGCCTCTTGATCCTGGACGAGATCGGGCGCGGAACCAGCACTTACGACGGGCTCTCGATTGCCTGGGCGATCGTTGAGCACCTCCACAGCCATCCAAAACTCAAACCCCTGACGCTCTTCGCCACCCACTACCACGAACTGACAGAACTGGCGGAACTCTACCCGGGCGTGCGCAACTACAACGTGGCCGTTACAGAAGCAGATGACACAGTCGTTTTCCTGCACAAGATCGTGCCTGGCGCGGCTGACCGCTCCTATGGCATCCACGTGGCGCAGATGGCTGGCTTGCCTCCTTCAGTGATTACCCGTGCCAACGAGATCCTCAAGCAGCTTGAGCTTTCCTCCGGCACAACCCTGCCGGATGCCGCTGCCACGCAGGACCAGATGCGCCTCTTCCCGGAGAACAATCCGATGCTCGAGGCTTACAAAAAGCTCGACCTTGAGACTCTTTCCCCCATCCAGGCACTCAACCTGCTCTATGAATGGAAGAGAAAGTATTTTTCTAAAGAGGAGTAAACAAAGTAAGAACCCGCTTTGCAGGTTCTTCTCAATTAAGAATTATTGATTCTTTTACGATTGGGTGAATTTTCCCCGTTATTCGTCTTCCAGCCATCCAGGCTGACCATTGAGAAAAGCCTGCCCGGTCATGGGTTTCTTGCCTTCAGGCTGCAGGCTATCGAAAACCAGAAAACTTTCACCTGTGCCAATTGCCGGAAGTCCATTGATCACATACCTCTCACCGACTTCACTGGCAAAACTGTCATGCACATGCGCCTCCAGCACCTTGACGCGTTTGCCATCCAGCATGAAAAAGGTTCCGGGCCAAGGATGAAACGCGCGCACCTTGCGGTCCAGTTCGAGCGCAGATTTGGTGAAATCCAGTTCGCCTTCCTCTTTTTTCAGCATGGGAGCATAAGTCTGATCAGTACCATCCTGCGGTAAAGGTGCCAGCATACCGCTCAGGTAAGAAGGCAGCACTTCAACCAGTGCCTGCGCCCCAAGGAAAGCAAGTTGATGAGAAAGCTCTTCCGCGTTCGTGCGTGGACGGATGGGCACCCTGCGCTGTGCCAGGATGGGACCGGTATCGAGCCCCTCATTCATCAGCATAATGGTCACGCCGGTTTCAGGGTCACCAGCGGCAATCGCTGCCTGGATCGGGGAGGCGCCGCGCCATCGGGGCAGCAGCGAAGCATGCACATTCACACATCCTTTTGTCGGCATCTCAAGCACCAACTTCGGCAGGATCTGCCCAAAAGCCGCAACCACAATCAGATCTGGCTTAAACTGTGCCAGCTCAGTCACAGCGCCAAGTTTCCTGAGAGAAACTGGCTGCAAAACGGGTAATCCAAGCTCCAGCGCGCGCTGTTTGACCGCGCAAGGCGTCAGCGTTCGTCCCCTGCCTGCCGGACGATCCGGTTGGGTGACCACAGCCACCAATCCAAATTTTTCGTGCAGGGCTTCCAGGCTGGGGATGGCAAAATCAGGCGATCCCATGAAGATGATGCGGTCATTCATGGCAGGGATTCTAACACATGCTTGCGCTTCGGCTCATGCTTTCGTTCACAAAGATTTAACATCCTGTTTCACGCCGAAAATCCGACTTTGTGTTAAGCTTAAGCATATCTGAAAAGAGGTGAATATGACTGACTCTCAAGATTTTGTGAACATGAAACAGGGCAATGTCAAGACTGACAACGACCTTAACGAGTCTCAACCGCATTTGTCAAGCAGCGAAGAAAACACACTGGCGATGTTTGCCCACTTGTCGATCCTGCTGAACCTGGTGACCGGTTTTCTGGGCTTGGTTCCCGCGCTGATCATCTATTTTGCCTATAAAGATCGCTCGCGCTATGTGGCATATCAGAGCCTGCAGGCAGTTATCTTCCAATTGGTCTACTTCTTTGGATCTGCTATCCTGGCGGGTATCGTTGCTGTTGTCTCCACTCCCTTAGTGCTGGTTTGCATCGGTCTCTTCGGTCTGGTACTGGCACTTCTTCTGGCATTGGTGCCAGTTGGCGCGCTCATCTACGGCATCGTTGGAGCCGTGGAAACCTACCACGGACGTGACTTCCAATATTGGCTGGTTGGGCAGTGGGTCCGCAAAACTTACGAAGGCTGAAAAACAGACTCTTCAGGAAAAAAGCCCTGATGGATTCTTCGTCAAATCCAACACCCAGAGACCAGATCACCATTTACGGTGTGAAGTGGTGCTCAGATTGCAAACGAGCCAGATCAGTCTTTAAAGAGGAAAGTGTTCCTTATGTCTGGATCGATATTGACGAAAACAAGCTGGGAGAAAAATTCGTGCTGGCGACAAACCGCGGCAATCGAAGCGTGCCAACGATCATTTTTCCGGATGGTTCCATGCTGGTGGAGCCTGGCTCAGGTCGGCTTCGCCGCACTTTAGAGGCTTACAAAACCAAACAAACTGCCTAAACGATCAGCCGTCGGTGTGCTTTTTGTGCCAGCACAGCAATGCTGACTGTAAGCGCGCCAGCAAATAAAACCCCAAAACTCGCGACGAGGATCGCCCCCAATGACCGGCGTAACTCAAAAATCCGCGAGTTTTTAAGTTGCTCCCTCAAGGATTGCACGTAAGTGGATCGCGGTTGTTGCTGCCCAAATAATCTGGAGACACGTTCTTCCAAATTCTGCAGGTCAAAATCTTTTAGAGTAATGTTTCTTTCGCTCATCTCGTTTAATTTAACGCTTTTTTTGTCCTTTAGATACGCGGGTTTTCCAATTCCTTCACCCGGTCACGCAGCTCAAGCAAGGTACGGTGATAAAGGCTTTTTATCGCCCCTTCTGTCTTCCCAAAAATGTAACTGATCTCCTGATTGGTGAGATTTTGAACAAATTTAAGCAAAACCAATTCTTTTTTCTGGGGGCTAAGGTCATTAATTAAGCGCAAAAGGAACTCATTTTCCTGGTTTTGCTGCATTTTTTGTTCTGGAGCTGGATGTTTGCCAGTGTCCGGCAGGACCAAATTCTCTATGGATATCTCCTTGACTCGCAGCCGGTCGCGATGGTAATTGGCAACCAGGTTGTGCGCGATGCGATACAGCCAGGCAGAAAAGGGCAAACCCATGTGCTTGTAGCCGCCAATACTTTTCAGTGCTTTGAAAAAGACTTTGGAGGTTAGATCTTCAGCATCACTGGCATTGCCAACCCGAAAAAACACATAGTTATAGATCCTGTCGACATAGCGCTCGTACAAAACGCCAAAGGCATCAGGATCTGTTCGGGCAAGATTGATCAGAGTTACTTCATCAAATTCTTCAGACAATTTGACCTTCCAGAGCTTGATTATATACCATGGGAATCTTTCTGACTTAACAATAAAACGCTTGCTTTGGGGTACAATAAAAAAGATGGGAGACTTTAGCAAATCAATGAAAAAAATTTGCGCAAGTTACATTTCGATTCCTGATTCTCACACTTCAAATCAATCTATTCTTAACGTTTTCAGAACAGGCTTACACCACACTGTTACTGCAAAACTTATCATCCAATCAAGAGGAATTAAACAATGAGTGATTTTCTGTTCAAAAAAGATGTTGATATCTACGATCCTAACGTCAACGGACTGGTTGAGTTCGAAGCTGAACGCCAGGCTCGCCGGCTGATCATGATTCCCAGCGAGAGCATCGCCCCCAAGGCAGTGCGCGACCTGCTGGCATCACCCTTCACCAATATCTATGCCGAAGGCTATCCCCGCCCTGAAACCCGCTATCAGGACGAAGAGACCATCATGGATTACGCATACCAACTTGGGCGCTACCGCCGCCACAGTGACCGGCGCTATTACAAAGGCGTGGAATACGTGGATATGCTGGAAGCCCTGGCTCGCCGGCGTGCGGCTGAGCTCTTCGCTGCCAACGACCTTGTCGCTGATGATCTATGGGTGAACGTCCAACCGCTTTCCGGTGCCCCGGCCAACACGGCTGTTTATACCGCCCTCATCCAACCGGGTGATGCCATCCTGGGTATGGACCTCCTGGTTGGCGGTCACCTGACCCATGGTTCACCGGTTAATCGCTCTGGTCTTTTCTACAATGCTTTCCATTATGGTGTGGACCCCAAAACAGAACGCCTTAATTACGATCAGATTTTGGAACAGGCAAAAGCTTGCAAGCCAAAGGTCATCGTGGCGGGCTACACCTCTTACCCATGGATCCCTGACTGGCAAAAATTCCGTGAAATTGCGGACGAAGTTGGGGCCTGGCTGCTGGCAGACATTTCGCACATTGCCGGTCTGGTTGCCGCCAACACAGTGCCTTCGCCAGTCGGAATTGCAGATGTGGTCAGTTTTACAACGCACAAGACGCTCTGTGGTCCTCGCGGTGCGGTGCTGATTGCCCATGACCGGGAACTCGGTGAACAGATCGACAAAGGTGTCTTCCCCGGTGAGCAAGGCGGCCCGCATGTCAACACCATTGCCGCCATGGCACTTACCTTCAAACTTGCCAAAACGGAACAATTCATAGAGCTGCAAAAACAAACCCTGCGCAATGCCGCAGCCCTGGCTGAGCACTTCAAAAAACTGGGTGTGCGCGTTCCTTACGATGGCACCAACAGCCACATGTGCCTGATTGACTGCAAGTCATACAAAAGCCCGAGTGGCATTCCCCTCAATGGCGATATCGGCGCAAGAATTCTCGACCTGGTCGGCATCGTGGTCAATCGCAACACCATCCCCGGCGATCGCTCAGCGCTCTCCTCGACTGGCATTCGCATGGGCGCAACCTGGTTGACGCAGCGCGGATTTGTTGAAAAGGACTTCACCAAGATCGCCGATTTGATCCACGAAGTCTTCACAGCCACAATCCCCTACCACATGATTGGTCGCTCAGGCAAGCTCACACGTGCCAAAGTTGATTTCTCCACGATAGGTAAAGTGAGCACAGAGGTTCGCGCCATGGCTGACACAAAACCCGCCATGGAGGAAATTCACCAGCGCCATGGATATCCGCACTACTTCTACCTCCAGGATCACCCACGCCAGGGTATTGGCGCGCTGATGGTCACCGGAGAGAACGTGCGTGCGTTCTTAAACTACACCATGACCAGTGACGTCGAAGCCCTCGAACCGGGCGATTCGCAGCTGACGATGATGCACACCACCAATGGTGATATCGAAGGCATCCTTACCTGCAACGAGCCAAAGGCCTTTACCTTGACTGTACCCGCAGAAAAGCTTGGACTGGCAGGAACCTGGTTGGTAGGTATTTCAAGTGCATTTATTTATTACGATCCGGATCTCACCCAGAGAATTCCTGGCCCAATTTCGATCCATAAAGCTGATCCGGTTTGGGTAAAGCCTAAAAATGAGAGGGTCGACCTCCGCAAGCCGTATTTCGTCGGCATGCCGTCAGATGTTGATTTGCCAGGCTTGCCTGAATTTGCTTGGGTGGAGCCTGAAGAAGCAAAATTAAAGCACACACCTTTGTACGAAAACCACATCGCACTGGGCGCGAAAATGAGTGGGTTTGCCGGTTGGGAGATGCCGCTGTGGTACTCCGCTGTGCTGCAGGAACACCTTGCCACGCGCAATGCGGCGGGACTGTTTGATGTGACACATATGGGTGTCTTCCAGGCTGAAGGACCGGATGCCGCAGTATTCTTGGATGTGGTTTGCGGTAATGACACCATGTCCCTCAATATTGGAAACTCGCTTTACACCCATTTCATGGATCCGCATGCCAATGTGATTGACGACCTGCTGGTGTACCGCCGTGATACTGACAAGTACCTTGTGGTAGTCAATGCTGCCAACGAAGCCAAGGACTGGGCATGGTTAAACGCTGTTAAGAACGGTGAGGTCATGGTAGACCCGGACCGCCCCTGGGTGCGCGCGCCAGGCCGCAAGGTGATCCTGCGCAACCTCAAAGACCCCAAGGAAGGTGAAGACCAGCTGGTGGATATTGCCCTGCAAGGTCCACTCAGCCGGGAAATCCTGCTCAAACTGGCTGATCCAGCTGAAGAGCGGCGCATCCGCCGCCTCAACCGAACTCAGCTCTGCGAATCCGTTCTGAATGGAATGCATGTGGTCGTTTCGCGCACCGGTTACACCGGCGAACCCATGTGTTTTGAACTTTTTGTCCATCCGGATGAAGCCGTTCAACTTTGGGATGCCCTGCTTGAAGCTGGCAAACCTCTTGGTCTTGAGCCTTGTGGGCTCGGCGCGCGCGACTCACTGCGCACGGAAGCCGGTTTGCCTCTCTATGGGCATGAAATGGGTGGTGATCTGAACCTGACGATCAGTGAAGCAGGCTTCCTGCCCTTCTTGAAACTGAACTCTGCCTGGTTCATCGGCAGAAAAGCAATCGTGGAACGCGAAGAAAAACGCACCGGTGTGGTGGCGCGTTTCCGCTTCGACGAAAAAGCTGTTCGCATGGCACACCATGGCGATCCCGTCTGCGACCTCAAAGGACGCATGGTGGGTGTCGTAACCAGCTGCGCCATCGACCAGGAAGGCTATCTCACCGGTCAAGCCTTCGTGGATAAAAAGGTGGCTGTGGAAGGCACCAAGGTATTCATCTTCCAGAATGCCCCTGATTGGAGACAAAAACCCCCTGCTGAACTCTCAAAAGGGGATCGAGTTGCACTGCCAGGTGCAGCGACAATTATCAGCCGGTTTTTGAAAATCTAAACCGGAGTACAAGAAAAAAGGAGAGATAAACATAATGCCAACACCCTGGGAACTAAGATTTGCTCACCGAACTGAAGGTATGAAGAGCTCATTTATCCGTGAGCTTTTGAAGGTTACCAACCAGCCTGAGGTCATCTCTTTCGGCGGAGGTTTTCCTGCCGCTGAACTCTTCCCAATCGAACAAATGCGGGCAGCTTGCGACAAAGTCCTCACCGAAAATGGTCGCAAAGCCCTGCAATATACGACCACAGAGGGTTATAACCCTCTGCGTCAGTGGCTCGCAGATGATGCAAAAGCCATGGGCATCAACGTCACGCTCGACAACATCATGATCACTACGGGTTCGCAGCAAGCTCTTGATATTGTTGGTCGCATCTTCATCAACCGTGGTGATCGCATTCTGACCGAGTCTCCCACCTATCTTGGCGCCATCCAAGCCTGGAACGCTTACGGACCGCAGTACGTAACTGCAGATACCGACGCGGACGGCATGGTTACCGATGATCTCGAAGATCTCATCAGGCAAAACGTCAAGTTCATGTATGTGCTGCCAAATTTCCACAATCCACTGGGCGTTACCTTATCTCTCGAGCGGCGACAGCGGTTAATTAAGCTTGCCAACCGCTACAATGTGCCCATGATCGAAGATGATCCTTATGGTAAGTTGATTTTCGAAGGAGAGATGCTGCCGCCGATTGCCGTGCTGGACGCAAAGTATCATGAATGTGAGCATTCGACGTTTGACGGAAACGTTATTTACACCAGTACCTTTTCAAAAATTCTTGCCCCGGGACTGCGCATTGGCTGGGTGATTGCTCCTGCTGAAGTGATCAAAAAGATGGTCCAGGCAAAACAAGGCGCGGACCTGCAGTGTTCCACCTTCGACCAGTACGTTGCTTACGAACTGGCAATTGGGGATTGGCTGCCTGGGCATATTGAAACTATCCGGCGCGTTTACAAGGAACGGCGCGATGCCATGATCCAGGCGTTTAAAGACTTCATGCCTGAAGGCACCACCTGGACTACCCCCCGAGGCGGTTTGTTCCTCTGGCTGCGTCTGCCCGAAGGCTGCGACAGCCTCGAACTCTTCCCCAAAGCCGTGGAAGAAAAGGTTGCCTACGTTCCTGGCACGCCGTTCTACCCGAATGGCGGTCCAAAGAATACAATGCGCCTCAACTTCTCCGCCGCCAATCCTGAAACCATCCGCGAAGGCGTCCGCCGTCTGTCTGAGATGATCAAGAAAAGTTTGTGCGAATCCTGAATTTTATGAGCATAAAAATGACCGGTCGCAGGACCGGTCATTTTTGTTTCAGGTGTTAAGGCAAAAAACTATCGCGAAATCACCGCGTCCAAAGTTCAAACGTAGTCAGGATCGAATCGCCGATGAATTCGCGCAGGATCGAATTGTCGGGCACATAATCCGTCCCGGTAGGCAAAAACCATTCCAGGAATTTTAGCAATCGTTTCGCTTCAATGTGCTCCGGCGTGCCAAACGGCACCTGGCGTAAAAGCGGCTCCACCAGTGGTTTGAGCGTGGTCAGCTCATAAGCCAGGGCAGAGTTGAACATCACATCCGCATTTTCCTGGTATGGGAAGATGTGGAATTTCTCTCCAGCCCGCACGGACTCCCAACGCCGGATTGTGTCAGCTGCTGAATAGCCGCGGTCGCGGGCATCCCGCAGAATCCGCCGCAGCATGCGAGTGTCGGTGGTGGAAATTCGATTGTGCCGGTCCAGGTTGAGCTGCGTAAGGCAGGAAACATAGATCCTGAAAGTGGTTTTGGGATCAATATCGGTCAACAAGCCCGGGTTGAGCCCATGGATGCCCTCAAGAATGACCACGTCCCCTTTATTAAGTTGCACTTTCGCTCCCTCAACACTCAAACCAGTGATGAAGTCGTAACGCGGCAACTGCACTTCCTCCCCAGCTAACAGTGCTTTCAAATCGCGGTTCAAACGCTCCAAATCAAGCGCCCGCAGCGACTCATAATCGCGATGACCATCGGCATTCAAAGGGGTCTTTTCCCGGTCAATGAAGAAGTTATCCATCTCGAGGGCAAAAGGTGTGATTCCCTTCGCCAGAAGTTGGATGCCGAGACGTTTCGAGAAGGTCGTTTTTCCAGAGGAAGAAGGCCCCGCAATCAGGATTATGCCAACCCTTTCACGCGCCTCGTAAATCTGGGCGGCTATCTGGGCAATTTCCATCTCATGCAGGGCTTCCGAAACCAGGATAACCTCATCAATGTGCCCCTCCTGGATGGCGTCATTCAAGGAACCCACGGAATGGATGCCCAGCGTGGATAACCAATCGCCGTATTCCTGGAAAGTTCTCAGGAGTGTGGGGTAACTTTCCATCGGCAGCACCTCGGATGGCGCGTGCCGTCTTGGAAAGCGGATAATAAAGGCTTGATCCAGCAAGTAGAAATCAAACCACTTCAGATAACCGGAAGAAGGCACCATGTAGCCATGGTGATAATCCCGCGTTTCACCTGCCCGGTAAAGCACCAGGTCCGGGCGCTGGCGATATTTCAGCAACCGCACCTTATCATCCTCACCAGCCTGCTTAAAGTACGCGACAGCTTCTTCTAGCGGCACGGTTTCGCGCACAAAAGGCACATCCTGATCCACAAGATCCTGCATTGCCACTTTTATGCGATCAAGTTCTTCCTGCCCAAAATGAGGCAGGTTACTGACCTGGCAGTAGTATCCACCCGAAGAAACCGAATGGTCAATATTTAATTCTCCCCCAGGGAAGCAGCTCTTGAACGCAGCTTCGAGCAAAAAGACCAGCGAGCGGCGGTAAATGCGCGCCCCATCTGTGTCTTCCATGGAGAGCAGCGTTGCTCTTCCATCCTGCCCAATCGGATAAGTTAACTCACGCAACTGACCGTCCAGAATTGCCCCTACGATCAGGGGCTCTTCAGGCTTCTGAACAGTACGGACAAAGGCTTCAAGCCTCCCACCTCTTTTTCCAGTAATGATCCTGCCATCGCTTAGTGTTAGTTCCACACTTTCGCGCGGTTTATCTGTCAAATAAAAATCCATGATACTCTCTGTCTCTTTTACTCTGTTACTGCGATCAAAGGAATGATCGCGAAATCGTCGGGTCCCTTCCCGTCAATTGGCTGCGCGGAAGAGGGATAAGTCCCCAGCAACGTAGCCTGGTCCGGAGTATAAGCTGTCGGAAGCGCCAGGTCAATGATGCGGGTGTGATTGTTGTCGAGCGGCGCGCCACCAAACCGGTAGCTTTCTGCATTTTGGCTGACGTCACGCACACGCCAGACGCCTTCTGCGGGATAGCCTTCCTGCCCAAGAACAACTGCAGCGTAACTCCACTCAATCGGGTCGCCCTGACCAAAGAATTCCAAAGGCACACTGGCGATGACCGCGTTTTTGCCAACATCCACATACACCTTCATGGCGGAGCTGGCTTCGGTGTCCTTTACCGGTTCTGCCATCGGATCCTCACCCGGCACGACAACCTGCGGCATCCAGCCTTCGACCCATACTGCGATATCCCAGCCGTTGCCGTCTTCCAGCGCGGCATTTCTGCCAGGTAATAACATTCGGTTGCCGGTGCCGGCACCAGGGTCTTTGTCGATATAGACATCAAAAGTCTGCACCGAGAACCCTGCCGGCGAATTCCAGCCATTGGTTATCGGAGCTTTCATTGTAAAGCTGAAATAGACATTCGCGCCATCGCTGGAGACCTCAAAAGCGGTCAGGTCAAAATCCCCAGCCTTAAACACGCCATCCTTGGGATAAGTGTAACTGCCCAGGCCGGTGTCGTCACCTTCAGGGTCCTCAACCAGCAGCACGCTGGTGAGTGGTTCAAAACTGAAGTACTGAATCGCCAGCGGTGCCTCTGATTTGAATTGGAACGGCTCTTCGCCAGTTATTACAATCTGTACAGGAATAATACTTCCAGCTGAGACTTCGCCAAGGACTGATTTGTCTAACGACAGTTCAACTATATCAGTGTCAACAGCTAATTCTCCGAACAATCGATTGTCAGGTTCCCAGGCTGAGCCATCAGATTTGTAGAGCGTGATCGGATTATTGCCGCTCATGAATTCGATAGCGCGGGAAGCAGGTGAGATTAAGGGGGTTTCATGACCCACACCGACCATCAGCTTGTCCAAATCACCAGGAGCATTAAGATAGACCAGTAACCGCCTGAAATCTCCCGCGGGCTCAGCTAAATCAATACGCAGGTAAAGCTTTTCCTGATCCATGCCATAGGCAAAAGCCTCGATTGGGTCGCCTTCTTCGCCTTCATAAACAGCAGCAGTGCTCCACTCATCCTCCCCGAGGATCCCATCCACAACAGGGGTGGTCTGACCGCTGATCGCGGTGTCTGGCTTGAGCGGTTGCGGTTGAATGACCGGGATGTCCAGAAAAGCGGGATAGTCCACCCCCAACGAGGTGTAGACGCCCTTCAGGAGCGCGCGATAGCCCTCATCAAAATAGCTGTCCTGCCCGGAATCCTGGTCAGTACCATACCACCAGAACCAGTCCGAGCCCTCCGCCAGGTACATAAAGTCCTGCGCCTCAGCCAGCGCTTCGGGGCTGGCACTGAGCGTGCCATCCTCGTACTGCGCCAAATCTGCGCGCACACGAGCAAGCAGATCCCAGCCTTCAGCTTCTTCGCTTTCACCAATCCAGGTGTCATAATTAGCGCTGAACCATGCCCCCGGGAAGAGGACGTCCAGCTCACGCTGTTCAGGGTAGAGCTCGAGGTATTCTGAGGGGGTGATTGTTTCGAGCAAATCACTCTCAGCCAGTTTTTTGTAGAGAGCATGGAAAAATTCCTTGCCGTCATTGTCATAGTTTTCCCAGGCATTCTCGCCATCCACCACTATGGTCACAATATGCGGACCTTCCGTGCCCTGCAGGCTCGCGTGGATTGCTTCAAGCGAATCGACCATATCCTGTGCGGCATCTTCGCCTGCCATACCAGAGTAATTGAAACCGATCTTGTCCGAAATAACCCAATCGCGGAAGAAGATGGCAACTTCGCCGCCGCTTTCACCCTGCACGTAGTAGGGGCGATAGAAGGTGTCGGGGTCTTTCACCACACCGTCGCTATCCCTGCCAAAACGATCCCCTGCAAGCCCCAGGCTTGCCACCAGCACGGGTTCACCGGTCTGCATATATGTGTATCCAGCTTCGCTGACCAACGGCACGATATCTTCTGCCACAGATCCCTCACCAGGCCAAAGCCCGCGGACCTCCCTCTCAAAGATGGACTCGTACATTTCCACGCTCTTTTGAAGGTGGAAAGCTGCATCCTCAGGGTAGCTGAAGTGCTGTTTGGGCATGATCGCCTTGGGATTGCCGACCAATGCCAGGTCCGAGTCGTAGATCAGGGGCAAAATCGGATGGGCATATGGGGTGGTTGTGATCTCCAAAATGCTTGCATCCTGCAATTCCTTGTGGGTTGGCAGAACGCGCTTGATCAATTCCAAAATGCCATCAAACAGGGTAACCTTATCTTCTTCGGTGAAGTCCCTGCCTTTATCGACCAGGGCTTTAAATGGTTCCTGTGCCAGGTAATCTGGGTCGATCCATGCCAGGTTGAACCAGATCTGCAGATCGCGAAAATCCTGTTCGCTGAAGTTTTCCACAGCCGCGGCGATCGCGGCTTCGTCTGTGCCGCCGCGCAAATCAAGCAATTCCTGGTAGCGCGGGTAAACCGCGATAATGTGATCCCAGTTGGCGTCATAGAAACGCTGCAGGATGAAGGTTTTCTGCTCCACGGTCAATTCAGCCGCCGGCACTTCCGCCAGCACCCAATAAAGGTCTTTTACACCGTTATCCGCGTAGTCCTGCAGTTGACGGATCAGCGAGGGGGTCAGATTGATGGCCGCCTTCACGCCTTCCTCGGCGGCGATCATTTCCGCCATGTCGAGGTAGTCCTTGGTAGCGTGCACGCGTACCCAGGGTCGGGTGTAGACCCCGTTCTCATCCTTGTAATACATCGGCTGATGCTGATGCCAGGTGAGATTGACATAAAGTGGGTATTCCTCCGCCACCAGTTCTTCCGTTGGTGTTGGCTCTTCTGCCGCAGGAGTTGTCGGTTCAGCTGGCAAATCCGTCGGAGCGGGCGTGGTGCTGGACCCTGAGCAGCCTGCAATAATTGTCAGGCTCAGGATGATTGCAAGGTAGATTTGAAGCTTTTTCATGGTTCCTCTTTTCTTGCCCGGATTAAGGGCGCGTCAGTTTCAGGACAAATGTTTCTCCACCGTCGAGGAACTCTGCCACGACAAAATCGGTCAGAGAACCATCTTCGGCAAAGGTAATTTCAGAGAAGGGCGCCTCGCCCCAAACCGCTTCCGCCTGCCAGGTGCCCGCCAGGTCGCTGCCTTCAAGCGCAATGGTGCAGTTTTCGAGGGTCTGCACACCAAGATTGGCAACTGTCAGCAGGACTTCGTCGTCCAAAACCCGTGCCACGGTGTAGAGCCGCCGGCAGGACGAGGTGAAGGGGATGTAGTCACCCTTTTGCAGTGCCGGGTAGCGATTGCGCAAATTCACCAATCCCCGATACCAGTTAAGCAGGGACTCTGGATCCGAATCCTGGGCAGCCACATTCAGTTCCTCCCAGCCTTCGTTCAGAGGTTCCCAGGGAGCGACACTGCTAAAGCCCGCATGCACTTCCGCGGACCACTGCATCGGCGTGCGTAAGCGTTCGTCCGGCTTGTTGCCGGTCATGCCAATTTCTTCGCCGTAGTAGATGTAGGGTGTGCCCGGACCCATCAGATAGATGAAGGCTGCCAGTTGCTGTCGCTGGAGCTTGCTGCTGAAGTAAGACGCCACACGCTGCTGGTCGTGATTGGTCAAAAAAGTGGCAAATTGCTGATCGGGGAAGTACTCAAGCGTCTCCAGGTAGGATGCCATAATACGCGAGGGGTCAGGGGAATACAAGCCGCCCAGAATATCCCCCGCCAGGTCGAACATGAAGTATTCCTGCATGCCGCGCGTTGGTTCACCATACTTGGCGATGACCTGCGTATCCGTCCAAACTTCGCCTACGGTGTAGGCTTCAGGATTGATGCCCGTATAATACTCGCGCCAATCTTGGAACCACGCAATCGAACCTTTCGAGTCCTGCAGCGTAACCCCATCTTCCACCAGGTAGCGTGCCGCATCCACCCTGAAGCCGTCCACGCCCAAATCCAGCCAGAATTTGGTGGCATCATACATGGCTTCGGTTACCTTTGGCTGGTCGTAATTCAGATCGGGCATGCCGCTCCAGAAAATTGCATAATAATAACTATCTCCCGATTGATACCAGGCATTCTGCCCCCAGGGTCCCGCCTGGGCTGGCCTGGTGTCGGACCAAACGTACCAGTCCCGATACTCGCTGGCTTTATCCTTCGAACTCAGGAACCACGGATGTTCCGTAGAGGTGTGATTGACCACAAAATCCATGATCACGCGGATGCCGCGTTCGTGGCAGGCTTCCAGCATCTCCTGAAAATCCTCAAGAGTGCCATAATCCGGGTTCACTGCCTGGTAATCGGCGACGTCATAGCCATGATAAGAAGGTGAAGGATTAATGGGCATCAGCCAAATGCCGCCGATCCCAAGGTCAGTATCGGTATTAGGGTCGCCATCGTTCAGATAATCGAGCATTTCAATGATTCCACGGAAGTCACCAACGCCATCGCCGTCGCTGTCCTTGAAGGAACGCACAAATATTTCATAGAAAACCACGTCATTCCACCATCCCTGGCTGGAATCCGGTTCGGGAATTTCTTCTGTCTCCACTTGTGGAGTCGCTGTAGCGGGTGGCTGGGTAGCGGTGGCAGCAGGTTGGGTTGCGGTGGGTTCGGTTTTGCATGCAGTCAGCACCAGGCTAACAACTAATAGCAGTATTATTGGCAAGGCACGTTTTTTCATTGCATCTCCAGGATGTCACCAGTAACGGGGAGCTTTGCCCCCGTCAGATTGTATGAATAATTTTACCCGATTCAAGCACCGGTTTGCAGGCAGGATTATATGGCTCAGCCGCTTATAAATTGCACTTCATTAGTCAAACAGACCACCAACTGCAGGCTGAATGAGCGACGCATCGTCCTGGGCAGGGCTGTTGACCGCACGGCTGACTTCCCAACTGCGCATCTGCCCTGGGTCAAAAGGCTGCAGCAGGCTCAGCCGTTTTGTCACGTCGGGCTCTACTAACCAATCCCACATCGCCTGCCCTTTGAGCACGACCGGCATGCGCGGATGCACTTCAGCAACCAGGGAATTCGCTTCAGTGGTGATGATGGTGCAAGTGGTCAGACCGGGTAGTCCAGGCTCTGAATTGACACCTTTTGGCTCCCAGTCATCCCACAGCCCCGCAAAAGCAAAGGCTTCGCCACTGCGTAAGCTGAAGTAGAAAGGAACCGACAGCTTCCCCGCCTTGCGCCACTCGTAAAAACCGTCGGCCAGGATCAGACAGCGTTTGTTTTTGAAAGAATTGCGAAATGCTGGCTTCTCCGCTACGGACTCAGCGCGCGCGTTGATCATTCCGTTTCCGATCGAGGGATCCTTTGCCCAAAACGGCACCAAGCCCCAGCGAAACCAGTGCACTGAACGGGTTTCCTCAAAAGGCACGCAGGCGATTTCCTGCGAGGGGGCGATGTTATATCGCGGTGTCCAGTCAGGCGGCATCTGCCCCAGCGCGAGCTGCGTGCGCACATCTTCGGAATCAATCGCCATGGTAAATCTTCCACACATAGTTCCTCCAATCCTGATCCGGATGTCTGCAGATATTATACAATCTTTGCTTGCCACACTCACCCAAGGGTAAAGGGCGTTGGGGCTTTCCCAGGGCAATGGCATCATATTTAGAGAAAATTCGGTTAGGTAATTCTGATCCCGACTACCGTGCAAAGGTTTTTTTCAGTCACCTGCCCTGATTGTCTTATCTTACCTTGGTAAGTACCAGTTATTTTTGGGTTGATTGCAAAGATTCTACTCTCATAATCTGTTCTCACTCTGGAAAAATCTTCATCGAAACTTGCCTCCATCACCCAATGCTAACTCCTGTCCATAGTCTACTGACCGCTTTGCCAGCTGATAAACTTCAAAACGCAGTGAAAAAGCAGTCACCCCTCAAGCATGAAAATAGGCAGCAGCCAGCAGCCCAAAAACCAGAATGCTTGCTGTCATATCAATCATCCATTGCTTGAATTTCTTAATTAGCACAAATCAGGCACCTAACTCCATACAAATTTCATCCTTCAGTTGGATCATTGCGCTCACATCAGTTCCCCGATGGACGAAGTCCATCTGTTGCCTGGCAACATCACAGACTAAAAATCTTTTCCCTTGCGGTAGGTTGCGGATGAATATTCTTTTTGCAACACAAGTCAAATCGATCGATTCATCTCATAATATATATATTCACTATTGATTTATTATGCTAAAATCTTACTAAGAACCTCTATTACTTCCTTTTCTTTCATTGAAAACGCATCTAGGCCAATAACAGGAAGAGCCGATTATCTGTAAACAGATATTTAAAGCGTCACTCGATTTTTCGTTTCAAGATCAAAGGAGAGATGATGAAAAAAGTAATAAGATTAATTCCCATTTTGTTACTGATCAATTTAACTCTTGCTCCTGCGCTGCCAGTCAACGCCAGCAATACCTGGTATGTTGCACATGATGGCAGCGGAGAAGACTGCACCCAGGCAGCCCCCTGTCAACTCGATTATGCAGTTCAAACAAAATCTCTTGATGGGGATACCATCCTTGCCAAATCAGGCATCTACAGGGATGAAAGTGGTGATCAACCCTATGTTACCTATATTTACAAAAGTCTGACGCTCATCGGCAGCTGCACTTATGGATCATCCGGTCCTGTTGTCTGTGAAACAGGTCAGAGGGATTCATTTTTGGATGGTGAATTACAGCGACGGGTTATTATCATCCAGGGCATTCCTGGAGACGGAATGCACGTCAGCATCAGCGGCTTCACCATCATGCGCGGCAATGGAGGAGACAACCCGGTTGGAACCTGCGAATCGGCCTGGAGTTCAACAATATTGGGTTGTGGCGGAGGCGTTTTTGCGGAAGGTGTGGACTATCTCGATCTGAATGACAACGATATCTGGGCTAACCTCGGCAGCAACAGCAGCCCGGCAACCGCCGATATTACCCTTGGCGGTGGTGTTTATGCAGAGCGAGTTGGGCAGCTTGTCTTAACTGACAACGTACTGCATTTTAACAGAGCAGGAAGTGAAGGGCAGGGATTCGGCGGGGGCATCTATCTGACAGACTCAGGCAACATAGCTGGGGTCTTGATTGAAAATAACATCTTTGACAACAATGAGCTGACCTCCAATCAACCTGGTAATGGTGCAGGCATCTGCGCCACTTTTTCAGAGGGGATCCAGGTCAACCAAAACCTTTTCGAATATCAAAATTATCTGACGCGCGTGACTGTCGATGGCAGCGCCATCTACATGCTCGACCTGAGAAATTCATATATTTACCATAACAGCTTCCAGAAAAATTTTGGCAGATCTTCCATTTTCGTCGTCGGTCTGCCTGGCGATATAACTGACGTGGTCATTAACAGGAACAGGATCACCGCTGAAGAAACCACTGACAATATCGCCGTGATCGGCAATACCGACTTGCTGATCATGAATAATTTCATCGGGAATAATGACCCGCTAACGAATTCGAGTGGTATATACACGCAGGGGTCGATAGCTTACGGAAACCCTGATGCTTTTATTGCTTACAACACCTTGGCACTGGTCGAATATGGGCTTTACATTAATGAGAATTCTGACATTACATTAGAAGATAATATTTTTACCCAGATAAATTCGACGGCTGTTTATGATAATGATACAGCGACGAATACGCTGGTCGTTGACAGCAACCTCTTCTACGATAATGGCGATGATGGCGAGCGCGGAGTGGTCTATTTTAGCGGCGATCCGCTGTTGGTGGACGCCCCCAATGGGGATTTCCACATCCAGGCTGGGTCTGCAGCAATTGATAAGGTGTACTCCTGGCAAGGAGGAATTGATATTGACGGTCAGATGCGCGGCATCGGCATACCGCCCAATAGCTTTGACGTCGGTGCGGATGAGTATATGCTTGTAAATTACCTGCCGCTGATCGTAAAGTGAGAAAAAGCAGAAACACCGCTGACCAATGTGGTGATTATAGAATAGCCGTTAATCTGTAGGGATTAGTCAAATAGTCGCATAGCAGGTTTGTCATTGCAAGCGAACGCGATCGCGAAGCATCCCTCCGGGACGCAGTTTCTGGAATTAAAAACTTGTAGAGCAAGGGTGGGTCATCGTGCTCGAAAAGTATGGCGTCACAAAGCAAATGCAGGAGCACACCGAGTTGTAGCCTACCCACCGCAGCACAAGCAAGTCGATTCATAAACGCTGTACACAAGTAAGATTGCTGTTTTTGGTGGGTTGACTAATTGATGTAAAGACAGGGCAAGATACTGTGGCGCCAACCCACCCTTCGAGGACGAGACCGGATTCATCCTCACCTTCCTGATCGATGTTATTCCATTATCATGTCTTTCCAACTATTAATATACAAGGCCGGGTTGCGATGTTCAACCCGATAATATCAATGCTGTCAATCCAGTTTGCTCATTCGTGTTACTTTTGGCTGACTACAAAAATGTGACCTCTTCGCACATGTGACCTCTTCGCCCTGTGACCTCTTCGCCCTTGACGCCTGACCCAGGACTGAGTAAACTTATGAGTCGCCGGTTTACCCGGTAAATTTATGGGCGAAGGTAACCTAAAAAATGGTGAGAGGCGCTCGGAGGAAAAATGTCTACACACGAAGAAACCATCATTAAAGCTGAAAAGCGCAGCATCAAGGGAAAACAGGTTTCCCAGTTGCGCCGCGCCGGCATCCTGCCCGGTGTTATTTACGGACACAAAATTGAACCCCAGGCTATCCAGATGGATCGCCACACGGTTTCACTCCAGATGTCCAGCATCACCCCCACCACCTTGGTGACCGTCGATGTCGCCGGGAATAAAATCAAAGCCTTTGTGCGCGATCGCCAGCGCGACGTGCTCTATGGCGTCTTAACACACCTGGATTTCCTGGCTGTCTCAATGACCGAGAAAATGCGCGCCTCAGTTGCCCTTGATCTCACAGGCGAAGCCCCTGTGCTCGATGACGCAATTTATCTGCTCAACCAGAACCTGAACGAACTTGAAATCGAATGTTTGCCTCAGGATATGCCCGAGCGTGTTATGGTGGACGTCAGCGGCATCAAAACCCCTGAAGATACCATCACAGTCGCGGATCTCGACTTGGGTGCGGATGTTACCATTCTCACAGATAGCTCAGAAGTGATCGTTGCGGTTAGCTACGTTGCAGTTGAAGAGACTGAAGAAGTAGAAGAAATTGAAGTTGAAGAAACATTCGGAGAGCCTGAAGTGCTTGAAAAAGGCAAGAAGCTTGAAGGTGAAGAAGAAGCCGAGTAAGTTAATACTCACCAGAATCAAAAACAACCGCTGCAAGGCGGTTGTTTTGCTTTAAGGGAGATTGCAGATCGGAGAGGCTTCAATCCCCGCAATCACACAGCCGATCAGTTTTGGATTAGATGCAAGAATTCCTGGGTCATCTGCGCCGTGGCGCCCCAGATCATCTCGCCATCGAAATCGTTGTAGTAGGGAATCTGAAAGGTTTGACCTTCAAACTGGCGCGGTTTAATCTGAAAGTTTCGGAGGTCAGCAAGCCAGTCAAGCGGCACAATGAAAGCGCGCGCCACCTCTCTTGCGTTGATCTCGAGATCACAAGGCCAGGCGACCACGCCAACCACTGGGGTAACCTGGAAATACGAAACCATATCGAAACGCGCCATCTTGCCAAGCACTGCCACTGAGGTTGGGTCAATCCCCACTTCCTCCCAGGCTTCGCGCAGGGCTGTGCGCTCAAGGTCGCCGTCCTGTTCCTCCCAGGCGCCGCCGGGAAAAGAAACCTGACCGCTGTGATCTTCCAACTCGATCGCGCGGCGGGTAAAAAGCAGGTGCCATTGCCCCGCTTGCCAAACCAGCGGAACAAGCACAGCCGCCGGATGCAGTTGATTTGGGTCCATGTGCAGCCATCCGTTATCCCGGAGGTCAGACTGTTCAGCGTGTGCCTGAAGGCGGACGCCAATGTCATGCGGTAAGCTCAGAATGCCCCTCAAATTGATGCCTCTGCCTCGTCAGTCTCAGTTGGAGCATCGGTTTTCTCGACACCCAAACGTTCAACGGCTCTTCCAAAAAGCAAGAATCCGGTATGTGCAATCATTCGGTCCACCGGGCGCAGGTGTTCCCAGTCGGTTTTGTAGTAACGCACGAGCACTTCAATGACTTCCACAAAGGCAAAGTTGTGATGCATGAGGGAACGCAGACATAGCTGGACCTGGTTCACCGTAGGCACAAGCATGCCGAGATAACCGCCCGGTTTTAGGCTTCTGCGTGCCTGATCCAGGTAGTCGTAGGGATTGGGCAGATCCAAAAAAAGCGCGTCGACGTTTTCTTCGGAAAACCCTTCCGAGGCGTCTCCCACTTTAAAGGTCACCCGCTCGAGCAAGCCGACGCGTGTCAGGTTTTTGATAGCAAGCGCCTGGATGTCCGGCTTTCTTTCATAGGAATAGACGTGTCCGCTCTCGCCAACCATATAGGCAAAAGCCGTCGTCAGTCCCCCGGAACCGCTGCCGCACTCCAGCACCCGCATGCCAGGGCCAATCCCCATGGTGATGAGAATTTGCCCAATTTCCTTCGGATACATGATCTGGGTGGTGCGTTTGATGTTTTTGATCAGGTCAGCAATGCCTGGCTGCAGCAGGTAGAAGGGGTTGCCCTGGTGGGACTCCAACCGGCTGCCCCATTTTTGACCGATGATGTCGTCATGCCGGATAACCCCGCGATGGGTTTGCAAAACTGCGCCAGCCTCAAGGCGCAGCAAGTTGCTTTTATGACCAGCACCCTGCAGCTGCACCAGGTCCCCCTCGCGGGCAAAATTGCTCGACTCGATTTGTGAAGTGATCATCCCTATTTACTCTGCCCGGGGAAGGATTCGATCCGACTGAACCAGTGTCCGGCAAAGAGCGCGATGATGCTGCCGATAATGCCACCACCAAGATAAAGTGAGCCAACGGTCATCAAGTCGAAACCGGCACTTTTCGCGATGACATGACCAAGGAAGAAACCAATCCAGCTGACGAAAATGTAAATTACCAGCTTCCAAAAACCCCCATCTTTCCAAAGGTGGAATACAGCCCCAAGCAGGGTTGCCAGAATCCATCCAAAAATGTAGGTAGAAGCGTTCATAAATCTTCCTTATCAATGCATGATTGGTCTAATCAACCTGCATCAGCTCTTGCCGGCAGGCTCAGCCTCTGAAAGGATTTGCTGTCCTTTCGGGTCAATGATATCACTAAAACGACATTCACCAGCCTACTTGAGCGCAATTTAATTGACCTCGAAGCCTTAATTACCCCCCTCTTTATCGAAGATCCGTGTAGCGCAGCGGAAGGGAGTGGGGGAATTAAAGGGGGTGGCTTCAAAAGAGATTCAATCGCAGATACAGGCACGAGCAAAAGTATATATAAAGGTAAAATAAGACAATGAGTGATAAAAACAACACAAAATTCTACTGTGACACGCACTGCCACCTCGATATGCCCGCCTTCAATGAGGATTTTGATGCCGCACTCCAAAGAGCTGTGGACGCGGGACTGGAATTTGTCATCATCCCTGCCCTCGATTGCGCTACTGCCCAAAACGCGCTCGCGCTTGCCCATCAAAGGCCGGATTTCTTCTACCTTGCCGTTGGGATTCACCCCACCTATTCTGCTGAAGTCGATCCAAATTGCCTGTCTCAGCTTGCGTCTATTGCCGAGCAGCCCAGCGTGGTTGCCATCGGGGAAATCGGCCTGGATTATTATTGGGATTATGCCACGCCAAATCAACAAAAAGCCGTTCTCCTGCCGCAGTTGGAACTCGCCCGCCAGCTCAACCTGCCGCTGGTCATTCACAATCGCGATGCAGAGAAGGATCTTGGCCCCATTCTGCTAAACTGGCAGGCCTCACTGCCTGCTGCGCATCCCCTCAAAGCTCGCCCTGGAGTGATGCACTCCTACACCGGTCCGCAGGAATTGGCGCAGGAACTGGCTGAAGTTGGTTTCTACTTCGGGATAGGCGGTCCGGTTACCTATAAAAACGGCAAGGATAAACAAGCCCTGGTTGCAATGCTGCCGCGTGAAAAAATCTTGCTCGAGACCGACAGCCCCTATCTGCCTCCGCATCCCCACCGCGGAAAACGCAATGAGCCGGCATATATTCCTTTGATTGCCGCAAAGGTGGGTGAGATCTGGGGGATTAGCACCGAAGAAGTAGGGCGGATTACGACAGCAAATGCAAAACGTTTGTTTGGCATTCCATAATTAACCTCAAAAATAGAGCTTAATGTTGAAGCTTAAGATCGGCAAATTGAAATCTTTGTAGGCCGGATTCCTCTATTGAATCCGGCTCAATATCGCTGTAATCGTTTGGAGACCCCGCGGTCAAATCCCGTGCGCGGTAGGATACCGGCACGATCAGAGAAAGACAAAGTATGCGTAGGGCGAGCTTGGAAGCACTGCAAACATCATCATGCAAAAACCTTGAGGTGCTTCCAATCCGCCATCACGACATTATTCACTAGTAACTACCACCAAAATCAATGTCTTCGGCGGATTGAGTGCACAATATCGCTGTAATCGGTTGGAGACCTGGCGGTCAAATCCCGTGCACGGTAAGGATACCGGCACGATCAAGAGTGTTTTCGATTGTCAAAATTGACAGAAGAATTCGTAGGGCGAGCTTGGAAGCACTGCAAACATCATCATACAAAAACCTTGGTGTGCTTCCAATCCGCCATCACAGCATTATTCACTAGCAACTACCACCAAGATCACTGTCATCGGCGGATTGAGGGCAAGATACGCCTATTCACCAGAAACTCCATGGTGAGCACAGGTGGCACGAAAAAGGTAAGGCTGGAGACCTAACGGTCAAATCCCATGCTCGGTCTGAGACCGGCACGATCAGAAAACCGGCACGATCGGCCTATTTTTTCTTTTTTTCCTCGATCACATAATCCGGCACAAAAGTCTGATCCCCAAATGGCGGTCGCACGTAGGTGTCGTCCACTTGCCTGGCAGGCAGCTCCATTTTTGGCGGGGTTAGGTCTTCGTATGGGATCATGCTCAGCAGGTGGCTGATGCAATTCAGGCGGGCGCGTTTTTTATCATCCGCCTCCACCACAAACCATGGGCTCTGCTTCGTGTCCGTAAATCGGAACATGTCATCCTTGGCGCGGGAATACTCCACCCAGCGTTTGCGCGATTCGAGGTCCATCGGGCTCAATTTCCAGCGCCGGGTGATGTCGTCCATCCGCTGCTGAAAGCGCTTTTCCTGCTCTTCGTCGCTGACGGAGAACCAGTACTTGATCAGAATAATGCCTGAACGGATCAACATTTTCTCGAATTCCGGCACGCTGCGGAAGAATTCCTCCACTTGCTCCGGAGTGCAGAATCCCATCACACGCTCCACCCCGGCGCGGTTATACCAGGAGCGATCAAACACCACCATCTCCCCCGCCGCTGGCAGATGCGCCACATAGCGCTGGAAGTACCATTGGGTCTTTTCCTTCTCAGTTGCCACCGGCAGCGCGACTACGCGCACAATTCTGGGGTTGAGGGTTTCGGTCAGCCGTTTGATGGTGCCGCCCTTCCCAGCTGCATCGCGACCCTCAAAGATGACTGCCACTTTCAAGCCACGCTCTTTGATCCAGAGCTGCATCTTCACCAACTCAACCTGGAGTTTTCGCAGCTCACGCTCGTAGACAGCAGTGGAAAGCCTTTCCTTTTTCTCACCCGGTATTGCCATTTTCGGGACGATACTGGGTTCGGCCTGCTTTTCTTCAGATTTACTCTTCTTTGCTTTTTTTTCGGTTTTGGAGTTATTTTTTGCCATGCGCACCTCTTTGTCTGGTTGGGTTGGACGCAAACGACTTCACAATTATACAATCAATAATCAGTCTGCTAAGCTTCGCTTAGCCCGACGTCTTTAAAACACCAGCCCCCCTTGCGGAAAATCAGCGATTTTCGCGTTTATAGTCCACAAACCGATACCCCACACCCCGTTCTGTGAGTATGTACTGCGGGTTGGCAGGGTCTTCTTCAAGTTTTTTCCTAAGGTAGTTGATGTAAAGCCGCACGTAATGCGGTTCATTTTCGTATTCGTATCCCCAGACTTTGGTAAGGATCTGATCGTGGGTGAGCACCCAACCGGCATTCTTGACCAGATGGTATAGCAAACGATATTCGGTCGGGCGGAGTTTGACCAGCTCCCCATCAACCCAAACCTCATGCCGGTCGAAATCAACAGTCAGGCGATCGTCTACGACGATTTTGCCTCTTTCATCATCTTCAGCCGCACTTCCCCGCCGCAGCACTGCCCGAATCCGGCTGGTGAGTTCGCGCGGGCTGAAGGGTTTGGTAACATAGTCATCCGCCCCAAGTTCCAGTCCCCTAACACGGTCGTCTTCCTCGCCTTTGGCTGTCAGCATGATCACCGGCGTTGAGCCCACTTCACGAATCATTTTCAGCACGGTAAAGCCATCCAGGTCCGGCATCATTACATCCAAAAGGATCAGATCCGGCAACGTTGTGCGCAGTTTTTCAATTGCCTGGGTGCCGTTGTTAGCCTCCACCACATCAAATCCGTCGTGTTCCAGGTTCAGACGAATGATATGTACCAGACCTTTTTCGTCATCCACAACTAAAATTTTCTTTTTTGCGCTTGGTTCTGCCATCATCAGTTCCTTATCTTATCTCCACAAAAATTACACTAATATTATCTGCTCCGCCTGCATTATTGGCAAGCTCACAAAGACGATCTGCAGGGTTCCCGCCTGAATGCGCAGTTTTGATCACCTTAAGGATGTCCTCTTCTTCCGCCATACCCCACAATCCATCGCTGCACAGCAGCAATTGGCTAGGTTCAACCACATCCAGATGCCCGAGATCCACCTTGAATCCGTCGGTTTGCCCCAATGCTCTGAAGAGCACATTTCGCTGCGGATGATCCAAGGCCTCAGCCTCAGAGACTTGTCCAAGATCTACCAGCCGCCTTACCAGCGAGTGATCCTGGGTGAGGGGGTGGAAGTCGGCATGATCACTGCGAAGATAAAGGCGTGAATCGCCGATATGTCCAAAGTAGAGGTGTTTTTCAAGCAGCAGTGCCAGCGTGAGGGTTGTCCCTCCCCCCGAAACAGTTTGTAACACCTGCTCTTGTGCAAGCGTGAACGCACTTTCCACCATGGCAAGCACTTCCTGCTGGGATGGCAGCGGATTGCCCTGGCGCAGAGGATCAATCAGTGTTTGATTTAGCGCGTCGACGCTTGTTTGGATCGCGGTTTTGCTGGCGACCTCGCCGTTGTCGTGTCCGCCCATGCCATCCGCAACCATGTAGATCCCCAGGGTTATGGATCTTTCAGGAAGGTTGAGGTCCATCGTAAGCGCGAAAGCCGAATCTTCCATGTGATCGCGCGTCTTGCCCACGGATCCGGCACTCCAGGCATGCAGATTAATGCGCTCAGCCAGCGGCTGCCTGAGCATATCAGGTGTGGACGAATGTTCTTCAAATAATTTTGTGCCAAATAATTTCAAAATTCCTCACCTTCCAACCTTACCGCGATACCTCAAGGAGTGGGCGTATTGACATTGAATACCATCAAAAAATCTTCAGCAGCCCAGCCTGATCGATTTTGATCCAAAGGCGCTTCGAGTTGCCACCAGGTGTAACCATCGCTCACTTCCGGTCCACCGATGACCTTAAAAACTTCATCATCCATTGCCAAAAAGTTTATTTCCGTGCCCGTTCCCGCGGTTGCCCGGATGCGCAGGCCTAATCCTTGCGTTCCGGTCACCTTGACATAAACGTTGATCCCAATGGCTCCGTCCGGTAAAACGACCGGTGCTTCAGAGGTGGGTGTGGGCAGTTCTGTGGGAGCAAGGACGGTATTTGTTTGTGTTGGAGCAGGAATAACTGTCACGTTGTACTGGGGAGTGACTTCTGTCTGTTCTCCCTGCCCGACCGCCATGGAAAAAACCATCCAGCTGATACCAACTAATACGCCAGCAACCAGCAGCACACCAAGAATGCTCAGAGGATGGATTTTGGGTGTCGGCTTGGTTTGCATGATTGGACCTTGCTAAATTATATCAGTGCCTTCCTGTAAGACTAGTCGTGCTTCTTCCAGAAGGTCTCAATGCTGCGGAAAGTTTCACCGGAATTCTCAAATTGAGGCATCCCGCGAGTGTGGCTGCTGCGTACAGCCTTCCAGTTCGCGTTTTCACGTACCATTACAGGAAGCATATCGAACTTATGCTCCGGATCCTGATCGAAAACTACCAGCACGGGTTTGGTGATGTGTTTGTAGTAGCGGTTGCGCACATCTGGCACGCAAAGTTTCCCGCAATAGTGCAGGATCGGGGCAAAGTGAGCGCCAGGCTGATGGGCTGATGTGTAAGCAATATCCACAAGGTCTGGTGGCAAGGCATAGGTGAAACGTTTGTGATAGTAATTCAATATGCTTGAGCGGCTTGCAAGCAGATCATAAAATGGCAAACTCCAGAGTGGAACCCTCAGGTAAGAAAGAGCCAGATTTCGGACCTGCTCCCACCATTTATTTTCCGAAATGTGCCCCGCGCCCGGCATCTGCATCCCGCTGGGATTGATCATCACAATCGACTTAAACAGATCACTGTTTTGCTCGTTGGCAACGGCAGTATACTCTGCGGATTGACCCATCACCACCACATGCACTGGCTGACCAATTTGGTCCCTGACGAACTCAGAAATCGCCGCATGATAAAGCCCTGGTCGATAAGGTCTGTCGGACTTTTCTGAGCCGCCGAAACCCGGCAGGTCAATCAGAAAAATTTTGCGATAGGCACTAAAAGCCTCGAAGACCGGCACCATATCATGGCTGCCAGCATAGAGATGGATCCCATGCACCAAGAGGATGGGGGTCTTCTTGCTTTCGACTTTGCTTTCGTAATAATTGATTTTCCCGATCGTGTCCGATTCAAAGGTGTGGTGCTCAGCGTCAAGCGCAAGATGCACCTTGGCGTGGTGATCAATGTATTTTTTACTATAAATGACCCAACCAGCTTTTGCTGCCAGGGCGAGTGCTGCCAAACTGCCGAGACTCCAACCTGCAGCTTTACTTTTTACTTCCTTTTTTTCGGTCATACAGACCTCCGTTTGTATTGTGGTCTCTCTCAATTATATATTAGAACAGAGCACGAAATTCAAGGTGTCGAAAGACCAGATGGGATTGAGTAGCGGATACCCTCCATGACAGGCACAGCCATTCGTAGGGCGTGATTGAGGGTGCCGTGAATAAGATGATGGACAAGCGTATCGTGCCCTCAATCCGCCGTTGACGGTGATCTGGATGGCAAGGCTCGTATATTGCAAATGACCAATGGTGTGATGGCGGATTGGAAGTACTCGATGTCTCTACATGATGATATGTGCAGTGCTTCCAATCTCGCCCTACGCGCACTTCATCCTGCCCTACTGTTCTTTTATCAAGACAAAGGGCAGATCGCCACGCTTCACTCGCGATGACGAACCCGATCGTGCCCGCGATGATGGAATTAGAATAGGATATTGCTCTGATGGTAAAATCCAGCTCATGAAGCGATCACGCTACTCTCCCCGGCGGAAGAAATCCCCCTCCCTGCGTTGGCTGCCAGCATTTTTTGGCGGCTTATTCCTCCTGTTTGCGATTTTGATCGCTGTGATCGATTTCATCAATTTCCAGAAGCCTCAGGCAATTTACCCCGAGGGAGTGAGCGTGGAAGGCATCCCCCTGGCGGGGCTTGACCGTGCCCAGTCAGAAGCACGGCTTGCCGAAGCTTTTTCAGTGCCGGTTGAGCTGCGTTATCGCCAGGCGCGTCTGCAGTTTTCCCCAGAGGAACTTGGTTTCAGACCGGACTACTCCGCAACCCTCTCCCAGATTGAAGAAAACCTGCCAAAAAGGTCCTGGTTGAAGCATCTTTGGGGCAAGAGCGAAATTACAAGCCCATTGGATGCGCCTTTAATCGCTGAGGTTGACATTAATCAGATACAAAGGCTGCTGGAAGACATTATTCCCCCACGCTACGACCGACCCGCCACCGCTGTGGTGCCTGTCCTTTACAGCACCAATTACACCCCCGGGCAAGCGGGATTTTCATTGCGCTCCTTGCCCGCAGCCGCTTCGGACATCCAGGCAGCCCTGCTCTCACCTGACCAGCGTGTTGTCACGCTCGACGTCCAGGAAAGCCCAGCCCTGCCGTTGGATCGCGCAAACCTCGAGATATTCCTTAAGCAGACTATTCAGCTCGAGAAATTCAAGGGATTGATCGAAGTCTACCAGCGCGACCTCACCACGGGTGAGATCATGCATATCGCGCTGCGTGCAAATCAGCACGTGACCCCGGATGTGGCCTATTCAGCCGCCAGCACCATCAAAATCCCCATCATGGTTTCAACGATGCGCCGCCTGGAGGAACCCATCCCTGCTCAAGCGGGCAATTGGATGTTCCAGATGATTGCTGAATCGCTCAACCCTCCAGCTGATGGACTGATGAAAGCTTACATGGACAACAATTCCGGACCCCTGATGGTCACCGACGACCTGCGTGAGTTGGGTTATCAGAACACATTCCTGGCAGGCTACTTTGAACCCGGGTCACCCCTGCTCGAACGCATCAGCACACCCGCCAACGAACGCCGGGACATCTTTCTCGATCCCGATTTTTATAATCAAACGGTTCCATCCGAAACCGGCGATCTGCTCTGGCGTATCTATCGCTGCGCCAATCAGAACGAACTCATGTTTAACGGCCAGGTGACAGCATCCGAATGTCAGCAGATGCTCAGTTACTTGCTCGAGAACCGCATCCATGCCCTAATCGAGGCGGGTCTCCCTCCCGAAGGACGCACCGCTCACAAACACGGCTGGACGAATGACCTGGATGGTCTGATCCACACCATCAGCGACTCGGGCGTGGTCTACACCCCCGGTGGTGATTACGTGCTGGTCATTTTTGCCTACACTGAGGAGCAATTTCTTTACGACACAGCCAATCAGCTTTTTGCCAAGCTCTCTCAATCCATATATAATGCTTATAACCCTGAAAATCAGGCAGCCTGGTATGGCGAAAACTGAGCCTTTTGGGTTTGGGCACAAATATGGACCTGATACTGACGCACGAACAAACTGACCTCGACGGTCTCGCTTCTATGCTTGGGGCGCATTTACTGCAGCCCAACGCTATAGCTTTGCTTCCGCGCCAGATCAACCGCAATGGCAAAGCCTTTCTACGGCGTTATGCCAACGAACTACCCTTTTCTGATTACCAGGCGCTTCCCCGCGAAACCATAAAGAAAGTTTTCCTGGTGGATACCCAATCCCTGGTGACTTTGCGCGGCATGAACGAGCAGACCAGGGTTACAGTGCTCGATCACCATCCCCGCAAGGTTCAAGTTCACCCGGATTGGCAGGTTGAACTGCACCGCACCGGCGCCTGCACCACAATTTTGGTGGAGAAGTTGCGTGAATTAGACACGACACTGACGTCGATCGAAGCCACCCTGATGCTTCTGGGCATCTACGAAGATACCGGTTCGCTGACCTACACCTGCACAACCCAGCGCGACGCGCTTGCAGTAGCTTTCCTGCTCGAGCAAGGTGCCGATCTCAACATTGCCTCCGTTTACCTCAACCCACCGCTTTCAAACGCGCAGCAACAGCTTTACGACCGCCTGTTGAAGGACCTGGTTCAGTTGGACATCGAAGGTTACAGCATTTTGGTCGCCAAGGCGATGGCAAAGGACCTCAACGATGAGATCTCAACGGTCGCTCACAAAATGCGCGAATTTCTCGATCCTGACGGTCTGGTTTTGTTAGTTTCCACGCGCCAGGGAATTCGCCTGGTTGCCCGCTCCACCACCGACAACGTGAATATGGCGCAATTGGCAATTCGATTTGGAGGTGGCGGACACAAGCGGGCTTCTTCCGCGCTGATTCGAGAAGAAGGCCGTTCGAGCGCCGACATCACTGACGCAAGACTGGCTGAGGTCACCCTCCGCGTGATCGAATTCATCCCACAGATAGTCACACCCAGCATCAAGGTCGGACAGATGATGTCTAAAAACCCCCTGACCCTTAACCCTGACATCAGTGCGGTGGAAGCGGCTGAGTTGATGAAGCGTTATGGATTTGAAGGCTATCCGGTGGTGGAAAACAAACAGTTGGTAGGTTTGCTCACCCGCCGAAATGTGGACCGCGCGATTGCACACAACCTCAGCAAAACCGCTGGAGATCTGATGATTGCCGGTTCAGTCAGCGTCTATCCGGATGATCCGATTTCAAAACTGAAAGAACGCATGGCAACCAGCGGTTGGGGGCAAGTGCCAGTTCTGGATCCTTATACCAAAGAAATTATCGGCATTGTCACGCGCACCGACCTGATCAGCACGCTCAATCACGATGACGAGCTTCCGACTCAAAATGAGATTGCTGAGTTACTCTCCGAGGCGCTTCCGCCCGCGCGTAAAGCGCTGCTTGAGGCAGTCGCGAATGAAGCTTACGAACAAAGCGTGCAGGCCTTTATCGTGGGTGGATTTGTGCGCGATTTGTTGCTGCAATTGCCCAGCCAGGATTTTGACATCGTTATCGAAGGCGATGCGATGGCCTTCGCCGAACACCTCGCCCGGCAATTTGGCGGCCGCGTGGTGGCGCACCGGCGTTTTGGTACTGCCAAATGGATTCTTGACCCGGAAGGTCTTGAAGCTGCGCTCAATGGAAAGAAAACGGACGGCTTTAGCAGGGCTGACATCCCGGAGCATCTTGACCTGATCACCGCCCGCACCGAGTTTTACAACAAACCTGCTGCCCTGCCAACAGTGGAGCGCAGCAGCATCAAAATGGACCTCCATCGCCGGGATTTCACCATCAACACCCTGGCATTACGCCTGGACGGCAACCATTTTGGCAAGATCTTCGATTTTTGGGGTGGTTACAGCGACCTGCAGCAAAAGCAAGTCCGGGTGCTGCATGCTTTGTCCTTCGTGGACGATGCTACCCGTATGCTCAGGGCAGTCCGTTTCGCCACCCGCTTCAATTTCGAGATTGAGCTTCAGACGCTCAGCCTCATCGAAGCCAGCCTGCCTCTTATTGCAGAGCTTAGCGGGGCACGGCTCACGCATGAATTTGAGTTGATCTTCAATGAAACCAAGGCACCAGAAATGCTCAGGCAGCTCGGATTGTTGGGCGTATTACCCGCCATCCATCCCGCCCTGCCCTGGGATGACCAAACCACCAGCCGCCTGGGGCGCGGGCTTATGTCGCTCTCACGAGCCGGCAAAATCCCCACCCCGGAAGAAAAATTGCCCATATCCTGGTGCTTATGGCTGCAGGATTTGCCTCCTGAAGATTTGCACGCTGTTGGGCGCCGCTTGCGCCTCTCCGCGAAGTTGCTGGGCTGGATCGAACAAACGCAAAAATTAAGGCAGCTCCTGCCCACGTTGTCAGGGCAAGGCCCAAGCCAAATAACAAATAACCTTCAGGGCTTCCACGACATCCCGATCAATGCGGTGTTCTCCGCCTGCGACCAACCCGACTTGCGCCAGATTCTGCAAATCTACCAGGATGAATACAGGCACGTCCGCCAGGTTACGACAGGCAATGACCTGCGCGCGCTTGGGCTGCCTCCCTCGCCGCGCTACAACGTGATCCTGGGTGCCCTCAAACAAGCCTGGCTGGATGGTCAGGTACAATCTGAGGCAGAAGAAAAAGATCTCCTAAACAGGCTTCTTGAACAGGTATGAACCACTGCACAACACTTGTGGCTGATTACATCATGCCCTCCGGTGAGCGGATTCGCATCCGCCCTCTGGAAAAAGCAGACTTGCCCGCGCTGGAATGGGACGGGGAATATGCCCATTTTCGCCGGCTTTACCAACAGCATTATGAGAACAGCCTCGGCGGAAATACCCTGATTTGGGTGGCTGAAAACGCCAACGCGGAGGTAATCGGCCAGGTTTTTATATTACTGCTTTCGCGTCAGCGTGAACTTGCCGATGGAGTTTTGCAGGCATACCTTTTTTCTTTCCGCATAAAACCCCTGTTTCGCAACCAGGGACTGGGCGGTTTTATGCTTGAAATGGCTGAAGGCTTTCTTAGGGATAGAGGCTTTCGCTTCCTGAGGTTGAACGTGGCACGCGCCAACCCCCTGGCACGCCGTATGTATGAGAAACACGGTTATTGCATGATGGGTCCTGACCCGGGAATCTGGCGTTATCAGGACCAATTTGGTGAGTGGCAGACCTGCCATGAACCAGCCTGGAAGATGATCAAAAAACTATAAAAAAGCCCGAAGTCATTCTCCGGGCTTTTTTATTAGTTAGATATTTTTAAGCTTCTGGCGCTTCAGGGGGTTGCTGATCTTCAGGTGCCTCAACAGGCTGATCCTCAGATGCCTCTTCAGGCTCTACATTTATCTCGTCAAGTGGCTGGGTAGCTTGCGCATCCCCGATGACTTTTACGTCCAGCACGACCGGTTTTACGTCCCGCAGCCAGCCAGTAACGGTTTCCTTGATTTCCTCGTAGTCAGCTGGCTTCAGCAATTTTGGTATCCCCATCACAGGCTGACCTTCCTTTACCATCAAAGTCATTCCGAATTTGGATTCTTTCGTGGCCGTGATTTCGGCTCGCGGCAAGAAAATATCGGCCGACTTTGGCTGCGTTTGCTTGATGCCTGTTTCATCCACGATCAATTCATATTGATCCCAGATTGTTTGGCGCTGCCTTAAGGCATTCCATCCAAAAAAAGCAAACATCACCACAATCAAACCAAGCATCAGAAAGGTGTTGGTGGTCACCTCCCTGCCGCGATTCATAAAGTAATTCAAGACCAACAAAACTACCAGGGTGATACCATACATCAAAATGATGTTGCGCTTTTGTTCCTTCAGTTTATCCTGATCTAGATGATAACTTTTCATCAAGAACCTCCGTTTGGAATAAAATAATTATACTCGTATAATTTTCTGGACAGGTTCTGACATGAACAAAGCAGAGTTGGAAACGCATCGGGACCTCAACATTCCCGGACTCAATC
This sequence comes from Anaerolineaceae bacterium UBA6105, assembly GCA_002423495.1. Classification (GTDB taxonomy): domain Bacteria; phylum Chloroflexota; class Anaerolineae; order Anaerolineales; family Anaerolineaceae; genus Mesolinea. Next base: position 37,657 of record DIWN01000080.1, read on the forward strand.
GCAGACGGGTGGATGTTTGGCTGCCTGAAGCCTACCATGCCAATCCAGGCCAGTCTTTTCCCGTCCTGTATATGCAGGATGGGCAGACTGTTTTCGATAGCTGGAAGAAAGGCACAGGAGGCTGGAAAATTCACCAGGCTATCACCCGCCTTGCGGAGGAAGAAAAGATATTTCCGCCTGTTGTAGTTGCCATCTCAAGTACCCTCAACCGTCCAGGGGATTACCTGCCAGCCAAAGCGATGAGCAACTCCAGTGAGTTTGACCTCTCTGAAGAAAACAGCCCGTTAAGGAACGGCGCAACCAGTAAATTAGTATCGGACCTCTATCTTGAATGGATGGTTGGCACCCTCAAACCAGCAATCGATCAGCGCTACCGCACCCTCGCCGACCCTGAAAACACCGCCCTGATGGGGTCAAGCCTGGGCGGATTGATTTCGCTCTATGCCTTATGTGAATATTCCGGGACCTTCGGAAAAGCCGCCTGCCTTTCCACCCATTGGCCAGCGCTTGGAGAGGGAGTGTTGGACTATCTCAATGAGCACCTTCCCCAACCTGGGCAGCACAAGCTCTATTTTGACCACGGCAGCGAGGGGCTTGACAGCGAATATGAACCCTGGCAAACCAGGGTGGATGCCCTTCTGCGCCAGAAGGGATATCGTGAGGGTAAGGATTTTGCAAGCTGGTACTTTGCCGGGGAAGACCATACCACCACGACCTGGGGAAACAGGGTCCACATACCACTGACATTCCTTTTCGGAACGATTGACTAATGAATATAAATTTTTTGAATCGAGTGCCTTCTTTTTTAATAAACAAAGCAAAACTCAATTTCCGACTCAATACAATTGTTATCATTTTTGAAAGTTAAGCAGAACAATTGTAAGTTATTCCCCTTGCACAACCCTCTTAAGGATGACAGATGGAAACTGAGACCGCGTCCTGCCAGATGATGTTTTGGACGTTCCTGTCCTTCGGCGATTTTCTCAACAATCGAACGCTTCGTTCCCCATTTAGCAAAGGGTCTATTGATCCACTGTGCTTCCCACAAAAAATTTTCCAAAATTAAAGGCGTAATGCTTGAGGCCAGCCGACACCAACAAGGCATACCAAACGCATTTCTCTAATCCTCAATACCGACGAGTGATCCAGAGATTACGGTATCGAGTGGGATTTTACATAGGTAACTGGAAAAATCGGAGAAATTCGCGATTTCTCGAAAATTGAAAATGACATTATCATGATCAATGTAAGCATCAGCGGCGTATATGTTATCAATCCCAATCTTAATCGCGTAAACTTCCCAACCATCAAGGGAGTACAAGATCACCGAATTCATAGTACGATCCTTTCCCGTCGATGCTTGCGCAATCGCAAAACCATTAGAGATTATTGGATCGTAGGCATCTCTCCCGGTGATTTCCCTCACAATCGAGATGCCTGTTTCCATGTTGAAAACAGTAAAACTAAATGGTTCTTCAAAACGATTGCTGTTTTTCCAGATCAGATAGGGATACTCCATACTTGGCATGCTCGCAGGATATTCTTGTTGGAGGTCGATCCAGGCTTTATTTGCTATATCAAATAAGGATAAGTGCAAGGTTGGTTGGTCTTTGGGAGGATCATTCTCGATCAAAAGATATCCATTTGAAGCAGAGATCACCGACATAAATGTATCCAAATCGTGATTATCGATCACTAGCGCTGCCTCAGTTGTCTTCAGATCGATCGCATACACACTATTGGAATTAATAGCAAAATCATCTTTAAATGTTGATGTTGATAAATACAATATTCCCGAATCAATTGAGGAATAAACATGCAATGGAACTGAGTTATAAAGTTCTTTATTTGCGATTATTGTATTCGATCCGTCTTCCAGGTTCACAATATGAAAATTCCAATCACCCAGCCCATTTGGCGAATCTACCATTATGTAACCATACCAGGGATACTCATAATCAATCATCAATAAGTGACCTTGAGAAAACTCGGGAGTGAATATTGGGTAGAGACCGCCATCTTCAGGTGAAACAAGAGAAATATTATTCTGCTCCAGCACTCCAACGTAGAATTGATCGCCAATATCCTTTGCCTTGTAGATAGTGAGCATTGGAAATTCAAGGCAGTATTGATCTATTGCTACTTGGTCAAGAAAATAGGTAAACTTCTTTTCAACATCCGGGGCGGGTATATTGGTAGAGTTCAGAACAGGAATCGTGGTGGCCAGTGGTGGTTCGGTCAACGTTGGATCACTTGCGGTTTTGTATGGGATTGACTCAGTCTGGAATCTTCCTGCAGAGCACCCTGCTCCGAAGGATAAAAACATCAATGCTGAGATAAACAGATTGATTTTTGTTCTCATTTGATGATCTTTTCTACTTAGAGAGTGCTGTTATCCGGAAAGAACCTATTTCCGCAAAGCGCAGAGCAAATTACCAGGATTGAACATTATTCCAATTAACAAAACTCCAAATAGCATCCAAAGTAACTATATTAAAATATGGGCCACTATAACCCGCCAACTTTGACGCTGTATCAACATAATAAACCATTTTGTCGGAAAAAACCTGGTAACTATAATCATAACCATACAAGGTTATGATGTGAGAGGTGGAGTAGCCATTCCATCCTCTCATATAAGTGGTAAAAACCCCGGTAATAAGTGCGTAACCCTGATCAACATCAGTTTTCAGCCAACTTGCCAGTTCATCTTTGCTTTCGGCGATATCAGTCCAATAAAAATCAGAATCAAGGTATTTATTTAAACAATCCGTGACATTGGTCATATATACCCCCCAACGGGGAATTATTTGTTCGCATTCAGCTATCTCATTCAATTCAGGAATTTCAGTGGTCCTTGCCCTCAAAGCAATTTGGGTGGACGAGGGACCACAATAGTTAACATAATTTGAATCTTCAGGTTCTCGAAATTGCCCCATGGTGCCAACATACAAAACTTCTCTTAAGATATCTGCAGCTTGAATTTGATTTCGCCTGACCTGGTTCAACTTCTGTTGATACATCCGATCATTAGTGTCAGGAAATTTGCTATTTGGTGGTAGCGATCCATTGATTGGATTAGGTCCCTGGGCGTTCGATGGCGTGGAAATAGTCAAAATGGCAAAGGCAAAAAGAATCGTGAGGAAAGCCTTTTTGACAATATACCAACTCCTTTTATTCATACAGGTCATAACAATCCTTAGAGAATTTAAGTAATATTATAACTGAGAGTCAATGTCGTGAATGGGTTAAATACATATGAGACGAATTTGGGATCAAGTCAGGATGATAGCGTTCAATAGACTTCCTGGGGGTCAGATTGTCCAGAGCCCGGTGGGGGCGGAGAATATTATAGACCCACTCCCACTTCTTCAGTTCCTTGTTGAGTTGATCGAGGTCGCCTTCAGGCGCGTGAAAAGCATAGAATTCATCCAGATGGGTTCGATGAGCCGCTCCACTCTGCCATTTAGCTTGGGAGAACGAGGGGAAAGGACAAAGAGCTTGATCTTCAAATCCGCGCAAGCCTGGTCAAACTCTGCCATGAACTCACTGCCCCCGTAAACCTGAAGCGCCTTGGGCTTGAAAGGCAAGCGCTGCAGCAAGGTTTGCAGGAAAAGTCTGGCTTGTCTTGAGCTGGCCTTGGGATAGACTTCGATCACATCCCATCGGTAGATCACGTCTCTGGCAGAAAAGTGTTTGAAATGCGCCCCTGGGAAGGGGTGAATATCCAGTGTATCTATCTGAACCTTATCGCCTGGCTCCAGCACGCTATAGATCTTGGGTTTCATTCTCCCTTTTTCTCTTTTTTCCTGGAGTGTCCAAGATGTTTGGCTGTCATACACAACACAATTGCCATCGTCTATAGAAATCGGGTGTGATTCTGGTTTCTTTTTTGATATAATGGAAAGTCGGCATTTAAGTAAACCTTATTGCCCTAAAAAACCGCCTGGTGCTGGGCACCACGCTTGATCATAGGAAGGTCACACACATGAAAGAATATTCAACCGCCTCTATTCGCAACATCGTCCTTGCTTCTCATAGCAATTCTGGTAAAACGATTTTAGCGGAGAGCCTGCTGCACTTCACCGGTGCCACCACCCGCGTGGGCACCATTGAAGATAAAACCACTGTTTCTGACTATGACGAAGAAGAACAGCGCCGTGGCATTTCGCTCTTCACCACTGTTTTGCCGGTTATCTATAAGGATCTAAAAATCAACCTGCTCGACACTCCCGGTTATACCGATTTCGTCGGCGAGGTTGTTTCAGCGATGCGCGTTGCGGACTGCGCCTTAATTCTGGTTGATTCCGTTGGCGGTCTCGAAGTCGGTACCGAAGTTGCCCTCCAGTATGCTGATACCTTTGGCATTCCAAAAATCATGGTCATCAATAAGATGGACCGTGATAATGCCAATTATCAGAAAGCACTCAAATCTGTTGAGGATCAAATTGAATCCCGCCTTATTCCGATGCAAATACCAATGGGCGAAAAAGCTGATTTCAAGGGTGTGATTGACCTTATTTCAATGAAAGCCTATGAAGGCGATGGCAAAAAAGTAATTGATATCCCAGCAGATCTCCAGGCTGAAGCAGAAGAAGCCCGCACACAATTGGTGGAAGCCGCCGCGGAAGGCGAAGACAGCCTGCTCGAAAAATACTTCGAAAATGGCGACCTGACCCCCGAAGAAATTGTGCAAGGTCTGCGCAAGGCAATCAAAAACAGCAACATCATCCCTGTTTTGGTCGCTGCCGGCGGTCGCAACATCGGTATCCGACCCCTGTTGGACGTCCTCGTAGCGCTTGCCCCAAGCCCCGCAGATTTACCCGCTGTCAAAGCTCAAACCCCCAAGGGCGAAATTGACCTCAATTATGAGGATGCCGGACCCCTTGCCGCTTACGTTTGGAAAACAACCGCTGATCCCTTCGTTGGGCGCCAAACCTATTTCAAAGTCTATTCGGGTGTGGTCGCCTCTGACACGCGCGTTTGGAACGCGACTAAAAACGAGGAGGAACGTCTTGCTGGCGTTCAGGTTCCCTTTGGCAAAGACATGCTGCCCGTCAGCGTGATCCACAGCGGTGATATTGGCGCAGTGGCAAAACTGAGCGTCACCACCACTGGCGACACGCTCACCACTAAAGAAAACCACATTACCCTGCCCGTCCCCAGCTACCCCAACGCGCTTTACCGTGTGGCAATCAGCCCCAAGACTCAAAGCGACGCAGCAAAGATGAGCCAGACTCTGACCCGCATCACGGAAGAAGACCTGACCCTCGCCTGGGAAATGCAAGCTGCCACACATCAGACTTTATTGTTTGGCATGGGCGATCAGCACATTGATGTTGCCTTGAAGCGCATGGAGCAAAAATTCCAGCTGAACCTGTTGACTCACGAACCCAAAGTGCCCTATGAAGAGCACATTACCCGCGAAGCCAGCGCTACCTATCGCCATAAAAAACAGACTGGTGGTTCAGGGCAGTTTGGCGAAGTCTCACTCAAGGTCTTCCCGATCGAAGGTGAAGATTTCACTTTCTCGAACGATGTTTTTGGTGGCGCAATCTCCAACAACTATATGGGTCCGATCGAAAAAGGCATCCGCAACGTCATGAAAGAAGGCGTTGTGGCAGGCTACACAGTCCACAACGTGGGCGTTTCGGTTGTGGATGGAAAAGAACATCCCGTCGACTCCAAGCCAATTGCCTTTGAAATTGCCGGTCGCGAAGCCTTCAAGATCGCCTTCAAAGAAGCCAATCCTGTTCTCTATGAACCGATCATGCGCGTTGCAGTCACCGTCCCGGAAGCCAACATGGGCGACATCATGGGGGACCTCAACACCCGTCGTGCCCGCGTCCAGGGCATGGACACTGAGCATGGCAAATCCATCATCAAAGCGCACGTTCCGCTTTCGGAAATGATGCGCTACACCACCAACCTGCGCTCAATGACCGGTGGTCGTGGCATGTTCGCGATGGAATTTGACCACTACGAAATGGTCCCCACCCAGATGGCACGTGAGATCATGGACGCCCGGCAAAAAGAACTGCATGAGAGCGAATAGACAAAAAAAGGATAAAAACCACCCGTAATGCGGGTGGTTTTTTCTTTCATAACACTATGTGGGTACCCCGGAAAATATCCAAGGCAGTTTCTGCTTGACCTTCATATTAATATGGGTCGAGAATTGTTACTGCTTCGTATTCTGAAGCAACTATAACCTGGTGCTCGTGGAAGGGTAGCAAGTCCAAACCATCCTGGCGTGCCAGGAACCCAGCAGGAATGCTCACAGCAGGACCAGTCATAACCTCCCGGACATTTCCTCCTTCCAAGTTGTTGTAGATTAAGGCTGCCGCAGCTCCAAGGCTTCCAGCATTATTGACTTGTACACTCGGTTCACACAACGTGGTTTTCTCGATCAAAGCGATCTTGCCTTGTAAATCGGTAAAGGTTTCCAATGTGCTAATATCACATAGCGTCGGGGATTCCATTATGGAGCTAACATCATATAGGTTTGTCTGAACAGTGGTACTAAAAACCCCAGTGTCATCCAGAAATTCAGAGCCAACATAGATGATGTCATCGAGGTTTGGATCAGCAGAGCTTGGTACTGTAACATAGGATCCATGTACCACGGGCAAACTTTCGTACGCCACATTATTGGACTCATCAACTTCTTCAATCAGACTTTCAGGGTCTGCAACAGCAAAGAGATGATTGGGGATGTGATCAATGGTTGTGGAAAGTGTTGTGACGCCATCAATCAACAAGGATGGAACTGTCCAGGTATGGAGTGGGGTTCTTGTCAGATCAATATCAGGTCCTTCATAAAGACTGACAATAATATTCTCTCCAGGCGCAATTCCCCAGTTGCGTAAAGTCACATACACCGATCCACCCACGCCTTCTTCCAGTGTAGCGGTGATGTCGCCCGCATAAATGACCAGATCTGGCATCACTTTAATGGTGAAGTAATCAGAGTTATTCGCTTCATCCACCTCATTGATCTCATCAAGACTGTCCACGGTAACAAAGTATTGATAAGAACCGGGTATCCAGGATGTAGCATTTATTTCTGTCGACACCGCGACCATGCCTTCTTTTTCTATCAGAGGAATGATTTCGCTGTAGACCACTGGACCGTCAACAGCGCCATCGCGAAACTCAACCAAAACGTTTTCTGCGCTTATCTTGCCGCTGTTGTAAATAACTGCCACCGGTATCACCTTTCCCTGATCGTAGTAGTAGGCGCTCATACTGCTTACGGTTAGATCTGGGAGAATGGTCGTAAGGTTGGTTCGGTTATTGGTTTCGTCCTTCTCGTCGATCAAACCGTCTGGGTCCACCAGGGCAAAAATTGTGTGCGAGGTGGTCGAATCAGCCGGTACCGTCCAGTTCACCTCCGCTGTCACGCTTGTGCCAGCAGCCACGTAACCAACATGTGCATATGTACCGATCAACACACCGCCCAAAGTTGGATCCCCATCATAGAAGTTGATGCTGGGGTTTTCCACCGACCAGTCACCAACGTTGGAGATGTCCGCACGCACCAAAATAGTCTCTCCTGGTTCAGGGTTGGGGCGGTAGGGTAAGTGCAGATTGGTCGCAGTCAGGTCAGAATCAGGTGTGTAATGAAGGACATGCAGGTCGGTGCTTTCGTAATCCACAACATCTGGGTACGTAACTCCATCTATTACCTTATCAGTAATTAAAAGATTATCATATACATAAGCTAGATGGATGGATTCTTCTTCGGTAAAGGACAAGTCAAATTGGCGTTCAATCCCAAGACTTGATGTTAATTGATCCTGAAGCTTCCATGTTTCAGTCGAAGAATCAAACAGAGAAATAAACAGGTCCGATCCTTCTTCAGAATTGCTCTGCCATACCGCGAAGATATCTCCTGCGTTATTGTTAGCGATTTTATAGTTACCAATGAATGTGTTTTCATTGAAGGACTCTGTGGAGATTATTCCAGAATCCCAGGAGTTTTTTAGCATATTCATATTTTTGTCATGAATCCAAACCAACCATCTATCCCCATTTGCATTATAGAATAGGCTTGGTACATCATCAATAACATCATTTTGCGTTATGCGTTGAAGCGGACCCCACGAGCTTCCATTCCATTCAGTTCCAAACAATTCCAAGGTGGATAATTCGGTAAACAAACCTAAACTATCGGTCGAAAAAACTAGTGATGCTGAGTTGATGTTATCAACTGCTGCGGTGTAAGATAATAAACCAATTACATTCATCTCTGTTAAATTGCTTGTTATCCAGACACTTCCATTCCAAGTAGAGGAAAATATCTGAGAAGGACTTTCTGATGAACCGAGTAAATCCCCATGTTGGTTTTGAATCCAAAAAACCATTACCGTTCCATCGCTACCGATCGCTATTTTTGACCTTGCGTCCATATAGTTGTTATTTGTAAGAAATTCAGGCGACGTCCATGAATCACTCCCAAAATCATAAAAAGAATACATAATCTCAATCTTTTTAGCAATCTCTGGGGAATACTCGCTATTATCAGGTATGTTTGGATCATTGATCATTTGCCAAACGGCTAATACGTGAGTATCGTCGATGAAAGCCAGATTCGGTGTATGATCAACCATTAAATTGTCTGTAAACTGTAATGGTGCGCTCCATGATCCATTCGTCTTGACACTATAAACCAATTCCTTGCTTTGCGCATTTCCTAATTCGAGGTCGTCATGCACCCAAACAACAATTTCCATTTCTCCATTAGATGCAATTGCAGGAGACGCTTGATGGTAAATATTAGTCATCAATGGTTGATCAGTTATTGTATTAAGGTCCTGGTCTATGAGTCTTTGGGTTGAATCCAACTCCTGCTGTCCAACAAAATTCGCATAAGGCTCGTTTATATAGGAAGGATTCTCAACTTTCAAAATAGGTGTCTCAAATAATGATGCTATTGGTGAATTAGGTAATTTTCCTTGGCTTAAATCATCAATGGAATCTGTACCTCCACAAGTGTAATAGGCTGGTCCTTTAATTATTTCTTTTGGCCAAGCATATTCTTCTTCCGGGAATTCGAACATATACAAAAAAGTCATTTTAGTGCCAACCAACATCTGTTCGCTCCACTGCTTCCATTCCAGCTCAGGTGTTAGGCAAAATTCTGGCTCTAAAGTTATTCCTCCATAAAATTCCATGTTGAAAAAGCCGTCAGTAATAATGGATGTGCCAGCACCTAATCTTGCTTTGATTTCGCCGTCCGCTGCTATGCTATCCCAGGCAATTTTTGCGTCCGAAAGGGATGCCGAATACCCAAGATTAATCAATACCTCAGGTTTTACACTTACACCAATGTAAATGGTTTCTAATATGTTTTTAGCGACAGGATATTTTGCCGCCTCTAGACAAGCCTCCATACCAGCCGATCCCCCAAATGCAGCGCAAATGATACTTAACAATGGAAATCGATATTTCAGCTCTCCACCAAGTCCAAAGCCAACATCCCCTTCAATGTCAAAATAACTTTCAGAAAAATTAATATTTCCATCTCCTTCAACGATCAAATAAACAGACAATTTCCTGCTATCTGTTCCATCAATGCTTCCAAACTTCTCCCCCTTATGTGCCTTTATAGAGGCACTGCCCACACCATCGGAGCGTAGTGAAACGTTTCCCTTGATCTCAAACTCTGGCAGCTCTACTTTTTTCGGAAGAGGATTATCAAACATCCCAAAATCACCTAAAGTATATTTTTGCCCAACGGATGGAATTTTTACCTCAATTTTTACCTCTGTATAGTCCGGTTTAGTTTCGATTATGAAATAGGTCGCATCATAGAGTGGAATTGCCGCCTTCAGCCACTCTGGCAACTTAACATTTGTGATGTCTTTGATAAAAGTCTCAGATTTTATTAGTTGTTGATCAGCCAAAGCAGTATATCGTACGCTAGTTTTCCCAATTGGAAAATCTGAGGAATTTATTGAATAATTTATTATCGTGTCGGTTGCTTCGATTTCTACAGAAAGGTCACCTCCGGTGATTATTATTGATCCGGGAATTCCATTACCTTCATCACTTCCATTCCAGTCGATAACAATTTCAATATTGTCCACGGAGTTATCCTTGAAATAGAAGAAACCATATTCGGAACTGACAGACTCAATATACGGTATCCCTGGTTGTTTAGGTGCCGTGTTTCTAAAAGGATCATCGGGCAATTCCTTATCAATCAAATCCTGGGAATCACCGATATCCTGACCGATCCAGGGCACGGCATCCACGTAATATTCACAGATGTAATAATTTCCCGTGTATGGATCCTGGCACATGCGATAGTTGATTCCATAGCCTATACCATATGGATTAGGTCCACTGGCATCTCCCCACCAATTGTTCTCGGCTCTGACCCGAATTTCGGTGGTATTTCCATTGTATACTGCATAAGAATTAATATCATTAAAGCGATTGCCGGAAATGTAATGATATGCACTTGCAACCCACACCCCATACAATTCGCTGTGTTCCAATGTGGAGTTATTCAGTGTCAATGAGCCGCCTTCAACCACCCTGACTAAGGCGTCATAAGCCGATTTCCCACCATAACGAATTAATGTGTGTTCAAGTACCGCCGTGCCGCCAGATTGCACCCATATCCCAGCCCAGTTGCCTCTGGCTGGAGTGCCACTGCCAATAGGATAACCATATTCATTATCAGCCAGACTGGTGAATACCACGGGATGATCAGCTGTGGTATTGGTAAGCAGAGTGCCGTATACCGTGATACCTGCAGAAGACATCTTAATAACTTCATCTGGGCCAAGTTCCCAGGTGGCATCTGCCGTTACTGAAATGCTAGTACTGGTAAAGACCCAATCAAAAGCATTGCTCGTGCCCAGCTTGATGTTGCCTACTAGCCTGGTGGGAATTTGGATATAGTTATAGGTGTTGCCAGAGCCAGAATTATCGGTGATGCGGAATTCACCAGTATAACCATCCATTGAAACAACAAGGATGGGGCGGACGCAGTTGCTGATGACATTGCCGCGGATCTCGGGTGAAACGGGAGTGCCGTCGGTGGTGCTGCCATCGTACACATAGATACCAGCGCTGCTGCAATCGGAGATAGTATTATTGAGAATGGCTTGTGCTTCAACCCCATCAACCCACACCCCATACAATTCGCTGTGTTCCAATGTGGAGTTGGTCAGTGTCAATGAGCCGCCTTCAACCACCCTGACTAAGGCGTCATAAGCCGATTTCCCACCATAACGAATTAATGTGTGTTCAAGTACCGCCGTGCCACCAGACTGAACCCAAATCCCAGCCCAGTTGCCTTTCGCTGGTACGGTCGACTCTCCATCACCGTTGGTATCTCCACCTATGCTGTCATCTTTAAGTGACGTAAAGGAAATCATGGTTTCCGCAGAGCCCTGAGCTATCAACGTTCCACTAACGCTAATGGCACCAGAGGTGCTTTCGACCTTAACCACCTGCCCGGCAGGAAGGGTCATGGTTACGCCGCTGTTGATGGTCCAACCCGAGCTGGGAATGATGTAGACCAAGTCTGACAGGTAAGCAAGATTACTATCAGCGGCAATTGGACCTACCAACGCGATACCATTTTTGCTATTGCCCAAGCCTGAATTTCCGGTCAAATCAGGTGCCGCGTTGCCTCCCAGGTTCAGATAGGCAGCAAAACCCGCGTTGTTATTCAATACGTTGTTATTAAAAGTCAGGCCAAGTACATTGTTCGTATCAAAACCACTGTTGCCATTGTTCTGAATAACACAATTGTTAACATTGACCAAGGAAAGTCCACCACTGACAGCATAGACATAGACACCCTTGTTGTTATTGTCCTTAATGATCGAGTTTGTGATGCTTAGTCGACTGGTTTTCCCACTGGTAGAGTTGTTGAGTCGAACACCATAATAATAGCTATCCGAAATGTTGCTTTGGTCAATGCCCACGATCGCGTTTTGTGTGAGGTAAACATTCGAGTAATAGGTAGTACTGTATCCGCCGTAGCGAATGTCGCTATAGGCAAATGAAGCGGTTCCAGTATCGTTGACCAGAATCGTGCTCCAATCTCCAGGCGCAGGGCTTGTGGTAGAACCATCACCATTGCTATCCCCACCAACAGAGTCGTCCTTATAGGATGTGAATTGGATCCGTGAATTTGCCGACCCATGCGCGACGAGTGACCCATTCACGATCAATCGACGAGAGGTAGCGTTGAATTTCACGATTGTTCCGGGTAATATAGTCAAAGTGACACCTGCGTTAATGGTGATATCACAGGTTGCGATGTACGGGCTTTCCGACGGAGACCAGGTGGTATCTTCAGAGATTGCCCCACAAACAAATGTTGGACCGGTGGAGAATAGACTTTCGAAGTTAGCAATATTATTGATGGGATTTGGGTCTACTCCTTGGCTTCCATCGTCGGTGATGCTGGCTGTATTACTAATGCCCAAGGTCCCTTCAGGGATTGAACTGTTAATTACAATAGCAAAAGTTGCACTGCCGCTACTCCCTTTAGCCAGGCTTCCGATGGAAAAGGTATATTGGTTTGTCGCACCAATTTGCGCCCAACCCGGGTCACTCATGGCAGCATCAAAGGTTGTGTTTTCTGGCAACGTCTCAGTGATGATCACATTGTTGGCGGTATTAAAGCCGGTGTTGCTATACGTCAATGTGTATTGCACCGCCATGCCAGGTGAGACCACTGCAACGCCAGTCTTAGTTAAAGAGAGATCCGGCGCGTCACTAAAGGGAATACTGACCTGAGAAAGATTGTTACTCGGTGTTGGATCAACACCATTGGCTCCATCATCACTGATTGTGAATGAAGTAAGGATGCTTGTAACACCTGGCTGGGCAACCTCATCAAGCGTTATCGCGAACTTGAGAATTCCATTTGCTTCAGCATTTAAGGCACCAATGCTGTATTCATAGCTGTTATTGATGTTATCAAAGACCCATCCAAGACTGCTTTCAGCTGAATTAAAACTAGATTGAGCCGGCAAGGTAGCGCTTAACAACACAGAGCTGGCATCCTGGTTGCCGATGTTGTTATAAGTAATGTCATAAATTATTACACTTCCAGGTGATGCCAGACTGAGAGCTGAGCTGGCATTCACAGTCAGGTCTGGAACCGCATTAACCGGAGTTTCTTTTTGAACGCTATTGTTGGTCAGATCAGGATCAACCCCATTAGAACCATCATCAAAAATCTCGAACTGGGCTTCTATGGAATTTAATCCTGAAGGAGCTGGTGTTACAACGACAACGGCGAAGAACGCTTGACCGCTTGTTCCAGGTTCAAGACTGGTGATAGCCAATTCAAAAACTGATTTTGTTTCGTTGTAGACCCATCCAACGGTCGAGTCGTCAACGCTAAAACTTGTATTTTCAGGCAATGTCGCGCTGAGCACAAGACCTGTGGCTGTTAAGTCACCCAAATTTTGGTATTGGATTTGGTAGCTAAGAGTTCCGCCCGGCGAGACACCGACGTCTCCATCACTTACGAACAGCGATAGATCTGGAGGTTCAGGGATAAATTCCAAGGGCGTGATTGCATCCGCCAGGTTATTAGTCGGATCAGGATCAACGCCATTGACTCCGTCATCGGTAATGCTTGCGGTGTTGGTTATCTCAACAACCTCGTCTGGCAGATCACTATCGACAGTCACAGCAAATGTGACATCGTAACTTTCATTTTTTGAAAGAGTGGCAGCGCTAAAGGTGTACTGGTCAGTTTCGCCAACCCGCACCCAACCCGGGTCACTCGCGGCAGCATCAAAGCTAGAGTATTCAGGTACAGTTTCTGTAATGATGACATTTTCAGAAGTGCTATAACCTATATTGCTATACGTAATCGTATACAATAGCTCCGTTCCTGCTTGAATTGAAGCAGGACCTGTTTTAGTTAAGGTAAGATCAGGCGCTTCGCTAACAGGTGTTTCTTCTTCTGAGCCATTATTCTCGTCAGTAGGATCTTCACCATTACTACCATCGTCTATGATTCCAGCTGATAACAAAATCTGAGTAATGCCAGGGGGCAGGTCTTCATCAACCAGAACTGCAAATTTTGCCAGTCCATGTTCGAGAGCATTCAGAATTCCAACTGTTTTCTTGTACTGAACAGATTGGAGAGTTCCAATTTCCCAACCGGGAGAGCTGTTGTCAGGATCAAAAGTGGTGTTATCAGGAAGGTTTACAGTGAGTTCGACACCTTCTGCGTCCTGATTGCCAACGTTCGAATAGTTTATATCAAATACGAGTGTAGCACCAGGTTGCACATACACATTTTCATTACTAACAGTTATGCTCAGATCAGGTACTGCATCCAGGACTGTGCTAACTTGGGCAAGGTTATTCTCCGGGGTTGGATCGATGCCACTTGAGCCATCATCAGTTATTTCGTAACTCGCATCAATCGTTTCGATTCCGCTCGGAATCGTGTCATCGACAAGCACCGCAAAGGTTATTTGACCACTGGCTCCACTTGCAAGCGCTCCCACAGAGAACACATATTCATTGATTAATTCATCAAAAGTCCAACCCGTGGTTGAACTCTGGGAATCAAAAATGGTGTTTTCAGGTAAGGCTACGCTAATAAGCGTTCCGCTTGCCGCTTGTGTGCTCACATTGCCATACGAAACAAGATAAGCCAAACCTGCGCCCGGAACAACAGACAATCCTCCCGCGGATACACCCAAAACAAGATCTGGAGGTGTTAAAGGGGGAATGACAGGAGTGCTGTCACTCGCGGAATTATTGGAAAGGTCAGGGTCTATGCCTAAGCTCCCGTCGTGATTAATTGAGACGTTATTTATGATCTCAGTGGTCTCAGGGGGTATTTCGGTAATAACCATTACTGCAAAGGTGGCTGTGTTTCCAGTGTTGCCTTCAAGGGAACCGATTTCAAGCTGGTATTGTAGTGTTTCGCCAATCTGCTGCCACCCCTCAGTGCTATTTTGAGAATCAAAATAGGTATTTTCAGGTAGATTTTCAATGATTTTTACACCGTTAGCAACCTGACTGGAAAGGTTTGCGTAATCCAACGCATAAACAATAGATCCCCCCGGCGTTACAGAGAGTGGATCACCTGTTTTATTTATCTCAAGATCTGCTCCGTACACAATAGGGTCGCCAGTATTTTTCATGACTAAAGGCAAGTAAACATTGTAGATATCAGATTGGAGATCGAATAGATCAACCTGGTCACGGTCAGTATTCAGAACTATTCCTATATCTTTAAGCCAATCTGAGAATTTGGATTGAGCGGTCATTAGAGTAGCTTTAATGGTCTGGGCAGAAGATCCCAATGATGTTATTTCATTCCAATCATGCAACCTAACGGGGGAGTAGCTGTCTTCAGCGACTATAGATGAAGGGGAGCTTTCTAATAAGTTGCTGGTCTGAAAACTCGCCTCGACACCCAGCACCAAATTTCCAAATGATGTACCAATAATTGAAATAACTAGAAATATATGTACGAAGAACCTGAAGTTGGAATGTCGACTATTTTTCATGCTGTCTCCCTCGAATGAAAATTTAAACGAACACAATATTTAATAATAATTATAGCATTTGATTTCCGCCGGTTTAAGCCAATTTCTGGCTATTCTCGTGTAATTATGTTAAACCCCGGATTGGGATTAGCTCCACAAACTCATACTGGTGATAGTCACACACTGGCCGGTAGCCGACTTCCTGGTAGATCTTGTTGCTGGTAGGGTTGGAGAGGTCAGTAAAGAGGTTGGTGAATTCATACCCGCGCGCGAGGAGCTCTTTTGAGACTTCCGCCACCAACGCCCTCGCGTACCCCTTCCCGCGATGGTGTGGAGGAGTGTAAACGCCACTGACACAAATACCTTTAATCTGTGGACGGTTGGCAATCGTGAGGCTGACCACCTCGCCCTCATTCACCCAAAAGAAAGTACGCTTCTGCCGGATGCTTTCCAATTCCGATTCCGCCGTACCCAGTCTGCGGGGTCCCAAAATGACTTCATCAATCATGGCATTGTGCATATTTGCAGCAGTCTGCGCGTCAGCTTCTTCTGCGATCTTCATCCCACCAGATGGATAATCAATCGATATCACCTGCCGCAATTCGTACGCCCGGGTGTTCACAATCCGCCGGGCTTGCTGCCCGGTTTTCTCCTGCCAGATTTCGGCAAAACAGTCGCTCGCCTCCTCCACGCCATTTGCACCTGGCAGGCGTCTGCCGCTCACAATCAGAGCATCGGCGAGTGTTTCCAAGGCGGGTTTGTTCAGTGGTTCGCTCTGAACGATCAACGCAAAGGGAGGTGTCATCAGCGCTGAAGCCCCAATTTCTCCGTTTTCGTCTTTGACGAGAGCCAGCAAAGGGTTCGCCTCCCCATAAGCATGCAAGTCAGACATCAATCGCAATGACAACCCCAGGATCAGGTTGTTACGCGTTTCAGCGCCTTCCCAGAGATGGTGTGCCTGCTCGTAAAACGAATTGGCGTCATTAAAGAAGGTTACAGTGAACATATCTGCTTCTTTGTCAGGAGGAAATCTTACGGTTTCCAACCAAATTCTTCCAGGTTGATTACGCCATCGGCATCAAAACGGATGCCTTCATCTTCCAACAGTGCCCGCTGGAGCGCGGCATCTGGGCCCGTCAGGCTGATTTTGCCTTGACGGTTGATGACCCGCTGCCACGGTACTTTTCGCCCGCCACCATATCGCAGAGAAGCCAGGGCAAAACCAACAAGCTGCCCGCTGCATCCGCCAACCGAACTGCCAATTTGACCATAGGTGGCAACCTTGCCAACGGGGATGGCCTCCACCACATCAAAAATGCGCTCATGAAGCTGATGTTTCCCATTGGGTTCCATCGTCAGCTCCCTTGAACAAAATCCTTGAGTGAATTGCGTCGTTTAGGATCCCGCAGCTTGCGCAAACCGGCGCTTTCAATTTGCCTGATGCGTTCACGCGTCAGACCAAAGTGGTTACTGATCTCTTCCAGCGAGTGGTAGACGCCATCTTTCAGACCAAAACGCAATTCCAGGACCTCCCGTTCGCGTTCAGGCAAACCATCCAGAGATTCACGGACAGACTCGCGCAGATTGTCGCGCATGACTTCTTCCATCGGTTCGATCGCGTCCAAATCGGGGATATAGTCCCCCAAAGTGCTGTCTTCTGCATCTCCCACCGGGCTTTCCAACGAGACAGGCTCCTCGGATGCCTTCAATACGGCTTCTACCTTCTGGGTGGCTTCATCCCAGCGGTGCAGCAATCCTGGATCCGCTAATTCGCGGCTTCCACCGAGCTCGAGGATGGCATTGACGTCCTCTTCAGAAAGAAAACCCGACTTGACTGCCATTTCCGCGAAAGTTGGATCCCGTCCCAGGATCTGCACCAGGCGATGCTGCACTTTCACTAATTTACTGATGGATTCGACAATGTGCACCGGAATACGGATTGTGCGCGCGTTTTCGTGAATGTAGCGGGTGATTGCCTGGCGAATCCACCAGGTGGCATAGGTGCTGAANNGCAAGCCCATATTGCCTTCCTGGATGAGATCCTCCATGGCAATGCCCTTGTTGTTGTAGCGCTTTGCGATACTGACAACCAGGCGAAGGTTATATTCCACCAGTTTTTGGTTGGCAAAGTCAGCATTTTCCACGACCCGATCAATGCTGGTTTTGATTTCTTCCGGGCTGGCTTCCAGGTGTTCGAGTTCCGTGCCATCTGTCCAATTGAGGCTCACTTGTTCAATCAAGCCCACGGGCAGAATGTATGCATCCGTGAAGAAACGCAGCAGATCGCGTGCCAGATCTTCCCAATGCTTATCGCTGCCCCAACGGGGATCGTCCAGGTAGTTACGGATATAAGGCGGATCGGGCATCTCCACGCTCCGCTGGAACTGCATGGCTTCATCCAGGACCATCTTTAGATCCGGTGGCGGATACAAGAGCCTGGCCGCATCCATCTCCACCTGGGCCCAGGTAGTTTTCATGTCGGCAAAAATGCCTTCCAAATTCAGGCCAGCTTCGCCTGCCCGATAAAGATTCAACTGCTCATTCGCCTGAAAAACGATGGCCAGGTAAAATTCCTGCTCCGCAAGCAGCAGCTCTTCGCGGCTTATATCCCGCAGGTAGAGTTGGATCGGATCATCAACAATTTCGCCTCTATGGATTTCAGGCTCTGTTTCAGATTGATCATCGCCAGGTTCAAAATCATCCGTGTTGTTTTCTGACATTTACTCAACCCTTGTCTCTGGATTTGCTCTTGATGGAGGATGTTCTCCGCACCCGTGTGCTGCCGCCGGCTTCCGGTGCAAGCAAAGCTTTATCCAACAATCGGCGCTTTTGCAGTAATTCGATATAAAGGAATTGCACTTCTTCATCCGTGTAGGTCTTTGCCTCGACTTCATCAGACTGCAGGAATTTAATTTCTTCCAGCCTGTCTTCCAGCCGATTCAAACGCATCCGCACCATCGCCCGGACCTGGTGTTGATCCCGCTTTTCTTTCGTGATGGCATATTGGACCTCAACAAAAGTGGGATTTTCTTCAAATTCCAACGCGGAGCTCAGGCGTGCTTCGATGTAATCTGCCGGCGTATAGTCCACCTGGCGCAGGCTGTCTCTGATCAAGCGGAAGCCTGCCAGTGTATCGGCGCTCTGAAAATCAGATTCCATGATTGGGTCAAGTCCTAAATTGCAAAGGGTCTTATCCAGGCGAAACAATCCTTCCGGGTCAATGAAAAGATCATGCAAAAGGTAGCGTTCAAGTTTCTGGTTCTTTTGGGTTGGTTTGTTCAACATGCTGGCAGGGATCACATCTGCCTGATCGTTTTCAATCTTTCTTCGACGGGTATGCGCAAGCTCAGTGCGCGTGCTTTTTAAAGAACGCTCATCGACATGCAAAAAAGTGGCCAGTTGCTGACGGTATGCTTCCCGCTCCACTTCATCCGCCACGTCATCAATCAGGGGCATCACTTGGGCGGCAATATCGCGCTTCACCTTGGCATCGCGCAGATCCTGGTCTGCAGCCAGCGTTTCCATGACATGCACCACCACCGGTTTTGCCTTCGTGATGATTTGCTTCCAGGCGTCCGGGTCTTCAAGCACAATTTCATCCGGATCCATCAGACCGGGCAGTTCAGTCACGCGGATATCAGCATTCAAATGCTGTTCCACCCGTAAAAGCCCTCGGGAATCAAACCTGATTTCAGACTCCTGGTCCATCGCCTTGCGCGCCGTTTCAAGCCCCTTCAGGGTGGCGTTCTGACCGGCAGCGTCAGGGTCAAGCGCCAGCACAATGTTGCGTGTCAGGCGTTTGATAAGGCGGAATTGCTCCTCCGTCAGGGCGGTACCCATGGGAGAGACCGCATTGCTGAAACCAGCCTGGTGCAGCCCAATTACATCCATATAACCTTCCACGATGACTGCCTGGTTAAGTGAACGAATACTTTTGCGCGCCAGGTCGAGCCCATAAAGCAGACGCCCCTTGTCGAACACATCCGTCGCCGGAGAATTGAGGTACTTTGGCATGTCGTCAGGGTCCAGCACACGCCCGCCGAAACCAGCCAACTGGCCGTAAGGTCCACGGATCGGGAATATCAGGCGGTTGCGGAAGCGGTCATAAATGCTGCCATCGTCGCGTTCTGTCATCAAACCCGCCCCCACCATGAGCTCAATTTCAAAGTTTTTCAGGCGCAAATGATCAAGAAGCGCAGTCCAACCGCCCGGCGCATAGCCCAAACCCCAAATTTTGATGGTTTCGTCGCTAAGACCGCGTTTGTAGAGATAATCCAGCGCTTTTTTGCCTGCGGGGGTATTAAGCATTTGCTGACGGTAAAAGCTGGCAGCCTCCTCAAGCACTGCGCTGAGGTCTTTTTTGGCTTGTTCATCTGCCTGGCTTTGAGGGCTGTGCTGAACAAGGGTGACACCAGCCTTTTCGGCAAGCCGGCGCAGGGCTTCGCTAAAGTCCAGTCCCTCACGCTTCATGACATAGCCAAAGATATCTCCGCCTTCGTTGCACTGACCAAAGCAGCGCCAGGTTTGCGTTTCAGGGAAGACCACAAAAGATGGCGTGCGGGTATTGCTGTGGAAAGGGCAAAAACCAATATAGTTTTTTCCCGTTCGGCGCAATTTGACCGTCTGACCAACAATTTCGACGATGTCCAGGCGATCTTTGATGTCATCTACAACAGTCATCAGCTACTCCAGCTTTTTGGTGTGGTCAGGCTATAAAAAATTGGGTAAATCCACTACCCCACCAAGATAATTTTACCTTAGTTAAACATAAGTTCACATATCATAAAAGCCTTGTATCAAAGCTTTTATCAGTTTTTATGAGGATATTGCCATATACCTGAGGATTTCTGTCAGATCCAATCATCACTTGTAAAGTTTAAAAAAAGCAGAGTCGTGGCTGGCACGACTCTGCTCATTCTGCTTACAAAAACTTATTCTTTCATACTCGAGGCAGTGTGGTCCTCACTCTTCAGTTCTTCGTCAGCTTTGCGGGCTGCTTCGTTAGGAGTGGGCAGGTCACAATTTGTCGCAGCCGGATCGCTCGTGGGCTCGGAGCTCGCGCTTTCAGCAAACGGTTCGGCAGTCGGTGTGCATGCCTTGGCGCCCGATTCGCCTTCAGCGGTTTCGGCCGGTTTTGGGGCAGTTGGTTTGGTCTCGCCAGATTTTGCAGGATCAACGGTCGGCTGCACCAGAGGTACGCCGTCGACAGTTGCTGCCATCTGCGAGTAATCCATTTCTGCCATCTGCGAGTAGAGTGACCAGCGTCGTTTGGCGTCGGATTCAGCACCCTTCATGAGTTCTTCAGCGCGTTCTTCATCCTGCTTCAGCAGCATGCGATAGCGGGTTTCGTTATAGGCGTAATCCGCCACGTTGATGCTGGGAGCCTTGGAGTCGATCTGCAGTGGGTTCTTACCTTCAGCAGCCAGGCGTGGGTCATAGCGATAAAGCACCCAGGCGCCCGAGTTAACTGCCATTTTCTGCTGAACAAGACCCTTCTTCATATCGATGCCGTGACTGATGCAGTGCGAGTAGGCAATGATCAGTGATGGACCATCGTAGGCGTCGGCCTCGTTGAAGGCACGCAGTGTCTGCGCATCGCTGGCGCCCATCGCCACACGCGCCACGTAGATGTTGCCATAGGTCATGGCAATCATGCCAAGGTCTTTCTTGGGTTTGTCTTTGCCATCAGCAGCAAATTTTGCCACTGCAGCCCGCGGCGTGGCCTTGGAGCTCTGACCGCCGGTATTCGAGTAAACCTCGGTGTCAAGCACCAAAACGTTCACATTGCGCCCGGAAGCCAAAACATGATCCAGACCACCATAGCCGATATCGTAAGCCCAGCCATCGCCGC
>DIWN01000053.1:0-26138 GCA_002423495.1 Anaerolineaceae bacterium UBA6105
CTGAAGCGCGTGACGTATGACTTTGAGAATTTCGAATTCAACACCATTGTCTCCAGCCTGATGGAACTGCTGAACGAAATGGGGCGCGCCAAGAACGCAGGGGCATTTGGCTCAGCCGAATGGAACGAGACAGCTGATATCTACCTGCGCATGCTGGCTCCGGTCTGCCCGCACATTGCTGAAGAACTGTGGGAACGCCTGGGCAAACCCTATTCAGTCCACACCCAGCCCTGGCCGCAGGTGGACGAGGAAGCCGCTAAAGACGAGATGATCACCCTGATCGTCCAGGTCAATGGCAAACTGCGCGACCGTATCCTGGTTCAGCCGGGCATCAGCGATGAAGACGCCAAGCAACTCGCCCTGGCGAGCGACGCCGTCCAGCAAACCCTGGAAGGCAGATCCATCCGCAAGGTGATTGTGGTACCTGGAAGGTTGGTAAATATTGTGGACTAAATTTTCGGCGTTCTGATTCTTTCGCTTCCAAGCCCATTTGTTTCTGTAAACTAATTGCCAGGTTGCGTCGAATTTCTGTGTATTGCCCGGAAATGTTAATTTTGAGGTTTCTGTATTGAATGAGTAAAAAAAAGCGCGTTCTTTTGACCGCGCTTTTTTTATGAAGCACTCTTTATGCTTCCATTTCAGCTGGATCTTCAAAACCAAGAAACCAGGTTGCTGCGAAAGTAACTGACACTGAGATGACAACAGTCAAGACTGCCATCCAGAAATTCGTCATATTGCCAGCCGGAGAAATGAAAGCGGGGTGCCGCCTGGATCTGGCAGCCGAAAACGGAAGAGCAAATTGAAAATTGTATGCCTTGGATATTTTACAACACTAAAACCGGGAAGAATCTTTATGTTTTCTATTTGTTCTCCAGCTTTTACCGGTTTCAGTCGCGATGTGGGGATGCCCATTTTATGATCAATTTCGCATACATCAGGCGCAGCCAAAACGACACCGCTTGATACAGATGCAATCTGACCAATATGGTCTTTATGAGCATGGGATACGCAAATGAAATCCACATCGGGCAATGGTGGACGAGTAAAATCCGGATCAATTAAGGTATGGTGCTTTCCGAGAATTTCTACGCAAGAGTGACCAAGAAACCTGATTTTCATACAAAGTCGTTAAGTTCCCCTTCTTCCCACCATCATTCGCCAAAGAGCAATCACCCCTAGACCGAATCCAAGAAAGTAAACCGGCCAATTAAATTGTGAAGGTTTTAAACCACTCAAAGTTGATGCGTCTGCAGGGAACACCATTAATGCATCCGCCATAAACGTATATAGCAGTATCAAAACGCCAGAAATTAAGCATACCCAAAACCAGGCGTCAATATGAAGAGCCTGGCGTTTTTCCGTTTTGATCACTGCAATGATTCCGCCTGTCACCATCAATAAGGCTATCAGGACGGGAGATAGTACCGGTCCCCACCAGGGAAGAGGGATCAGGAAAAGCAAATCCGGTTCAAGGATGCTCTGGGGCCAGCCGATAAAAACCCGTAACCAGATGTAATAAAAAATATCCCACAAGCCAAACGTAAT
Source organism: Anaerolineaceae bacterium UBA6105 (assembly GCA_002423495.1). Taxonomy (GTDB): domain Bacteria; phylum Chloroflexota; class Anaerolineae; order Anaerolineales; family Anaerolineaceae; genus Mesolinea. Next base: position 1,546 of record DIWN01000053.1, read on the forward strand.
GAAAGCAAAACCGGCTTTGGATTGAAACGTCTCTCCCGCAATCCATCCAATGCTAAGCAGCATCACCAAAGTGGCTAATTCCCTGCCCACTTCAATTGCTGCAATTCGTGCATCAAAAGGTGGAACCTGCAGAATTAAATCGGTGATGCCATATACACGCCGTAAATAGACAACCACCGCGGCTTCCAAGAACGCCATAGCAATGGAAAAGGCCGAAACCCAAAAAATCTTAGAATAAGCTCTATTCATTTTTAGATCCGAAGTCTGGAATGGCATCCAGGTCAAGAAAATGAGCGCCGTCCACATAAATACCTTGGGCAAAAACTGCCACTGACCCATCTGGCAGTAAAATTTCACCTGAAGTTTCAATCCGCCTGTTTGCTTTGCCGCTCATCATACCGCGGATTAGGACGGGTTCACCTAATGGAATCGGTTTACGGTAATCGATCATCAGATTTACGGTAACAGCACGGTAACCAGCCTGCCAAATCGCCAGTCCCATGGCTTCGTCTAAAACTGCTGCTGATGCACCGCCGTGGACAAAACCAGGCGGGCCTTGATGATGAATGGTGAAGATAAAACTACTTTCAATGTGGTTTTCTTCATCAAAATACCATTCTACGCCCATACTATTGGGGTTGGCTTCGCCACAAACAAAACACGAACCATGCTCAGGTAATTTTTCCATTTTAAAAAATCCAGTTTGCGCCTAATTATGCTGATGAGGTTCTCTTTGTATCCAGCTTTCGTGATTTTGAATATCCCGATCCAAGAAAATCCGACGAAGAATCACGCTCCGGCGTTCGAGCGGATCAGCTGGGAGAGGTCTGCGGTTTGCTTCAAGCCGTTTGACAATGGTAATAACTGTCATTCCCATTGATAACCACAGAACAATGGATGAACCGTTTAAGAATGCAGCAAAAATCGGCAAGCTCATCACAACAAGTAATGGTATCGCAGGCGATCCAAGTACGTTGCCGATACCCAAACCCGCCAATATAATCACAACTCCCCAGGGGAAAAGGGCTATCAGTACCCCTAAAAATGGGCTGAATCCACGTCCCCCATGAAAATTCAGGTAAAGCGGCCAGTTATGACCAATGATAGCCGCAAACCCAATTAGCATGGCTGCGGCCTCTCCCAAACCCAGACGCAACCCCAACCACACCGGCAGCGTGCCTTTGAAGATATCAAAAAGACCGACCGGAACCACCGCCCATTTGGCGACATGTTCCCAAACCATCGAGCCGCTGACTGTTCCACTGCCGTAATTACGCAAGTCGATGCCTTTCATCCATTTTCCGGCAAGATACCCGCTTGGTATTGAGCCTAGCAGGTACCCGAATAATAATAAGAATACAAAACTTACGATCGACCAGAATTGAGTCAATTCGCTCATCTTAGGAATCCTCCAGAAGCAATCTACCTGTTACTCATAGTAATAGCCCAATCCAACCACCCCCGGACCGGTATGAACGCCTATTACGGGTGTGAATTCCGTGTGGAAGATTTCTATCGGTTGCAACTTTTGCAAGGCTAATTCCTCCAAGCGTGCGGCTTGTTCCGGGGCATCCGCATCCACAATGGCCAGATGCAGTTTCCGGTTTCCCTCGGCCTGTCGCGCCACGTATTCCACGATGGCTGTTAGAGCATGGTTTTCGCCGCGAACCCGGCTTATCGGTGTGACTTCCCCATCCTTGATGGAGACGATGGGGTTAATTTTGATCAGGTTTCCAAGCATGAAGGCGGCCTTGCCGATGCGTCCACCCCGCGCCAGATATTCCAGTGTTTCCAACATTACAGCGAGGCCGACACGCTGTTTTGCATCTTCAGCCACTTGCTGCACCTCCGGTAGGGGTTTTCCTGCCGCGGCTGCCCGCGCAGCAGCAATGGCTATAAAACCTTGTGAAATGGTTGCTTGCTGACTATCCATCACCTCAATGATCCGGTCTGGAAACTCTTCCTGCACCATCTTGGCTGCATAACAGGCTGTGCTGTAGCCCGAGCTCAGTTTGCTGCTGAGCGCCACGCAAAGCACCGCCTGCGCCCCGGCGCTAAGGCGAGCCTCGAAAGCCTGTTGATATTGCCCTAAAGAAGCTGCAGTGGTGGTCGGCATGACGTTTTCGAGGCGCATGCGGCGGTAGAGTTCATGTGGTGCGAGGTCAATTCCATCCAGATACGGCTGTCTGTCAATCGACACAGTAAACGGGATGACGGAAATATCCAACTCCCGCGCCATCTCCGCCGGCACCTGCGCCACACTATCGGTCACAACAGCAACGGTCCGTTCGGAATTTGTGATCTCTTTTTGGGTGTTATCGGTGATGTCCATGGATTATGTTCCTTTTTCTCAAATTATTACGATAGAAAGCAATGACCGCAGCATTCTTCCTTCAGAAAAGAGCAATGTTTAATTATGATTTGACTTTACTCCAGAAAAGTTACATCAGCCGGCATACCCGGTTTAAGCTTTAAATTCGGGTTGGGTACGAGCAACTTCACCGCGTAGACCGTGGCTCGCCGACCTTCGATTGTTTGCACATTGCGCGGGGTAAATTCGGCCTGATCGGAAATGTGAGCAACAGTCCCGTTGAAGGTTTCGCCAGGAAATGAATCAACCCGAATTTCCACTTTTTCATCCAGGTTAATCTCACCGTATCGATCTTCTGGAATGTAAACCAACAACTCCACTTCATCCAATTGGCCAATCGTCATGAGGGTACTTCCTGGGGAGACCGTTTCGCCAACCTCGAGGTTGCGTGTCAGCAGGATACCATCGATAGGCGAAGTTATCGTCGCCCTGGCAATCTGGATATCGATTGACTTCAGGGCAGCCTGCGCCTGAGCCAGTCCAGCTTCAGCCTGAGAGACCGCGGTCTCTGCCTGCGCCAGCCCGTTTTGGGCTGCCATCACCTGCAACGAATTTTCCCCGGTTTGAAGCCCATTCAACAGGTCAAGGGCGGCATCATAGCGCGACCTGGCGACGGCCGCCCGAGCACGAGCTTCCAGCACATCGCGGCTGGTGGCACTGGTGAGCATGCTGTTGTAAGCTTCCTGGGCTGCGCGCAATTCAGCCTGGGCAGCATCGAATTGTTTTTGGGCTTGTGCGGTCAAGTCCTCGTTGTCCTGCGCCTGTTCTGCTAAATCCAACACTCGACGAGCGACTGTAAACGCCGTTTGTGCGTCGACGAGATGCTCTTCGGCAGCCACAAAGTTAGCGCTGCTGGCGCTGGTAAGAACGGCGTCCAGGTTCGAAAGTTCTGACTCGAGAGCCGCTTCGGCTTCCGCGACTTCATTCTCTGCGGCGGTGATCTCCTCATCCTTTTCAAAGTACCAGACCGGCAGGTTAAATTCTTCCGGAACCTCAGACTGCCAAGTATTCAGCCGGTTCTGTTGGTCCTGCTGGCGGGCAGCTTGCAAGGCCAGATCATATTGGGTCTGGGCGCTTTCCAGTTGGGCATTGGCGGCGCTCAAGCCCGCTTCGGCCAACTGTACGGCCGCAGTTGCCTGTTCTCGCTGCGCCTGTAGGAAGGCGTCATCGAGCCTGAAGAGTACGTCTCCAGTCTTCACGGACTGTCCTTCCTCGACAAGTACCTCTACCACTTTCCCCCCAAGTTCGGGAGCGACCGATACCTGACGGGCGGAAACGGTGCCGGAAGCAGTTAACGCACCGTTTTCCGTAGTTCGGCCGGGGAGCGAAGCGCAGGCGCCTAACAGGAAAGATATCAGAACTAGCAGCATTAGAATCTTTAAATTACGATTTTTCATAGGAAATTCTCCAGCCGAATTATTTTGTTTTTTAGAATTGTTTCGAGTATTCATAAAGCCTCCAAAGTCATATTACAAGCATCAACCGATTTGCTTCCGGAAGAGGAGCACAGATAATATAAACACCACCACACTGAAAAACACCATTGGCCAGACCCACGGCCACAAGGTAATTAACCCCGCGCCTTTCAGGATGATGCCACGCACAATCTCAAGGAAATAAGTGACGGGCAGCAGATAGCCGGCATAGTAAGCCAGCAAGGGCATGTTATCGCGCGGAATTAAAAATCCTGCCAGCAGGAAGGATGGCAGCATAATGAACGATGCCATATATATAGCCTGCATTTGAGTTCGCGAGATAGTCGAGATTAACACTCCCAGACCGAGCGAACTGAGCAGGAAAACTAGGCTTAAACCTGCCAGCAAGGCAATACTCCCGGCCACTTTCACACCAAACAGGAGCGCGCCAGCACCCACTGTCATGGCAACATTCAGTAAGGCTACCAGTACAAAAGGCAGAATCTTTCCGAGAATCAATTCCCAGGAACGTAGAGGTGTGACAATTAACTGCTCAAAAGTGCCCTGCTCGCGCTCACGTACAATCGCGAAGGCGGTCAGTAACAGGGTCTGGACTTGCAGAATAACCGCCACCAGGCCGGGTATTATAAAATTCATACGGCGCATGTCTGGATTGTACAAATAGAGAATGTGCGTGTCTATTGGCAGGCTGATAGTCAAGCCCGCTCCACTGCGTTCAAGGCGTTGAATGAGGATTTGTTGCGAAGTCGCCTGGCTTACGGTTTCTGCAGCCAGTTGTGCGGTCTGGGCCACGGTCGGATCTGAACCGTCAATATAAAACTGGATTGTTCCCACTCCGCCGGTGCTGATGTTACGCCCAAAATCTTCGGGGATATAAACACCCGCCTTGACTATGCCAGCATCCAGCAACTGAAGAATTTCGTCTTCATTTTGAGCAACGTGGGTGACCAAGTAGAATCCACTCGCGCTGAATTTCTCCAGCAGGGTGCGACTGGTGTCCGTACGCGAGAGGTCAGCTACTGCCAGAGGTAAATCTTCTACGTCGTTGGCGACTGCATATCCCAGCAGCATCAGCATCATTACGGGCATAACAATGACCAATGCCAGCGTACGCGGGTCGCGGATAATATGCAGCCATTCTTTATGAATAATTGTCGCCATGCGGCGAAAACCCTGTCCCATGTATGCCTCCTATTCGATTTCTGCCCGCAAACGCAGGCGGTTTTCTTTGTCGACCAGGGAAACGAACACGTCTTCCAAAGATGGCAGAACGCGCTCAATCCGTCGGGGGTTAATGCCATTCTGAACCAAAGCCTGCCGAATGGCGGGCTCTGCTGTTTCTGCCTCGACCAGTACATGGAGCGACACACCGTGCGCAGCCACGTCTGTAACTTCGGGCAAGGCTTGTAGAACAGATTCGGCGTATCCGGGTTGGTCGCAGTCTACTTCCAGCAAAACCTCTTCCATCGCTTCCTTGAGCGAATCGGGGTTATTCAGCGCGATTAGCCGTGCATTGTACATCATGCCGATTACGTTGCAAAACTCGGCTTCATCCATGTAATGGGTGGTTGCCAGCACGCTTACGCCCTGCCCGGCGAGGGTATAAATCATCTCCCAAAACTCGCGGCGCGAAATGGGGTCCACGCCTGCAGTAGGTTCATCCAGAAACAGCATTGGCGGCTCGTGGACGATGGCGCAAGCCAGCGCTAACCGCTGCCGCCACGCGCCGGAAAGGTCAGCGGTCAGTTGCTTTTCATGCCCGCGCAGGCCCGCCATGTCAATCAATTCGGTCAAGCGCGGTTTGAATGTCTCACGCTTCACGCCGTACAGGTTGGCATAAAAATCCAGATTCTCATATACCGTCAGGTCGTTATAAAGCGCAAATTTCTGCGACATGTAGCCAATGCGCTGTTTTACATCCTCTGCATGCCTGGCGACATCGAATCCCATCACCCGCGCCTCTCCTGAAGTGGGCTTTAGAATTCCACACAACATCCGAATGGTGGTGGTCTTTCCTGCCCCGTTCGGTCCAAGCAATCCGAAAATCTCGCCATGCGGAATTTCAAAACTGACTTGGTCCACGGCTGTAAAATTACCGAACAGGCGCGTCAATTGAACAGCTTCAACGGCGTTCTCTACACTCATGCCTGCTCCTTCTGCTTTTCTACCAAATATATGAATACATCTTCCATCAAGATACGCGCTTCTCTCAGAATGCTAATTTGCGCCCCGGCTTTTTTCAACCCATCATCGATTCGTGGCATGACCGCATTAGGGTTGCCAACCGACAAGCGCAGGCGGTCGCCGACGGCTCTCCAACTCAATACACCCTCGGTCTGGTCTGCTACGGCGCGCAAGGCGTGCCGTGGTCTGGCTTTAACCTCCACAATCTGGAAGGGCATTTGGTTTTCCAGTTCGATAGGCGCGCCGGTTATAAGCATACGTCCCTGGTTGATGATGCTTACGGTACTGCACCGCTCGGCTTCATCCATGTAAGGTGTGCTGACCAACACGGTTACACCTTGCTGGGTGACCTTTGCAAGCAAATGCCACAACTCACGTCTTGAAACCGGGTCCACACCGGTGGTGGGCTCGTCTAACAGCAAAATCTTCGGTTCGTGGATAAGGGCGCAGGCGAGAGCTAGTTTTTTGCGCATTCCGCCTGAAAGGTTCTCACTGCGGCGGGTGGCGAACTCAGTAAGCCGGGCAAACTCCAGCAATTCATCAATACGTTGATTTTGTTCCCTGGCAGGGACACCGTTGATGTCGGCAAAGAATTTCAGATTTTCCTTCACGGTCAAATCGGGATATAAACTGAAGGCTTGCGGCATGTACCCTAACAATGCCCGCACATCTTCGGATTGTTTTATTACGTCAAAACCCGCCAGGTGAGCGGAACCGGATGTCGGCTTTATCACGGTAGACAGAATACGGAGGATTGTGGTTTTTCCAGCACCGTCGGGACCGACCAGTCCATACAGTTGACCGGACTCGACGGTCAGGTCAATCGTATCAATAGCCGGACGGTCCTCTTTTTTTTGCCCGGGATAACGTTTTATAAGTTGAAGAGTTTCAATCGCTATACTCATGTCGCCTTTCCAAAAAGACCAAAGAATTGGGCAAAAATATTATACTGCGAAGATTGGAGCAAATACATCCTTCATACTGTCACCCAACCAGCGGCACAGGCGCGGTTCCATATCCATGACAAGAGACTGGTAACGGCGGATATGCTCCAGAAAGAGCATATTCCATTCCACATCGCTATTACTTTCATTCGCCAGCAATCCCAGTGTAAAACCACCCAGCAGCATCAGACCCGAGCGGGTAACCGTGCCCTTCCACTCAATAATCTGAGACAGGTGTTCAGCCAGAACCCGACGTCCCTCTCCTTTGCCAAGCCGCAGGATAACGATGGTCATGACTTCAATGCAATAGCGAAGAACATCTGGAACATCCGGCGGCACACGCGCCAGTATCTCCTCTGACATTATGCGATCCTGGAATTCGCACGTTCGGATTCTCTCCATTACTTGGGACTTGACACTATCCCAATTCCCTAAATCCGTATCTCTTGCTAACTCTGCTAAACGGTGCTGGGCAAGCTCTGTGGGAAGAAATACAATTTCAGACCGCCCCACAGATGGTTTTTCTGAACCTGTGCGATACTCAGAAGTAACGTACCCCTTCTCTTCAAGCAACCGCAGCATGTCATAGGCGGTGAAGGGACTAACCCCAACCCGTTCTGCCAGTATCGAGTAATGGATAGGCCCATTTGTTTCCCGATAAAGATCGAGTAAACGCTGAATAAAGACTTCCTGACGCTGAGTAAGTTTCATTATTTTTCCCAAAAAGACCAAAGAATTGTTGAATTGTACGTTGGAAAATACTGAGTGTCAATGGAAAGGTGCGATGAGGTTGTGAGGAGGTCAGCACATGTTTCAAACCTTTCTGTTTCAAACATTTCAAACCTGTTTCAACCTGTTTTTATAATAGTATCAGCTCTTGATCCATTCAATGGGCAGGTTGGGAAAAATTCAACTATCCGAACGTGTTGCAAACCCATTCGCAAGGTAATCGTCGTGCCAGGTCGGTTGGTCAATATCGTCGGCTAACAAATCCCTGTCTCAAACGTTAACACGCCAGCACCACATGGATCTGGCGTGTTTTCATTTAATCCCACTCGTTCACGATCAACATGAACACCTGGAACAACCAGTGTTTGTCCAAGCCTGAACGCAAGATTTGAAAATGCAGGATAAAATATGTTAGTTCAACTATTCATGGAATACACGAACTCTTTATTCTCTCAGTATTGGGATTGACATTTTTCGCTATGGAGTAAATCAAGACAAAAGAGAGATAGCCCACCAAGGGACTTTCATCCGGTTCAACCACAGGAGGTAGCTATGAAAACTGTAGTTGCGGGGGCATTGGGGGAATGCGTACATGTAGCTGGCGTAACCAGTTTTTTACGACTTGCAGAAATTGCAGGCTGGCGGACCGTGTTTTTAGGTCCGGCGGTCTCAGTTGAGCATTTTGTGCAAGCGATAAAAGAGGAAAAAGCTGACCTGGTCGGCGTATCCTACCGTCTGACTCCTGAAAATGGCGAGCGCCTGTTGGGCGAATTCGCGGAAGCAGCTTCCGAGCTGCATGAATCTGGCGTCCGCTTTGTGTTCGGCGGCACCCCGCCGGTAGCCCAACGCGCCCAGGCTCTGGGGAGATTTTTTGAGAATTTCTTTGACGGCAGCCAGCCGACAGACGAAGTTCTGGCATTCCTGCGCGGCGAAAGTCAAGCGGGTGAGGCTGCTCTGAATTATCCCCAGGATCTCATCAGCCGGATCGCGTGGAAAACACCCTACCCACTATTACGGCACCATTTTGGTTTACCGACCATGGAGGCCAGCCTGGATGGGATCGCGAAGATCACTGAGGCGAAAGCCCTGGATGTGATTTCATTGGGGATAGACCAGGACGCGCAGGCGAATTTCTTCCATCCCGAACGCCAGAATCCCCGCGCGAAGGGCGCGGGCGGTGTGCCGGTTCGTTCTGACCAGGATTACCGTGACCTTTTCGCCGCCTCCCGCCGCGGGAACTTCCCCCTCATGCGCACATATTCCGGAACGGATGACTTCATCCGGCTGGCAGAGATGTATGTTGAAACTATCAACATCGCCTGGTGCGCCATCCCCCTATTCTGGTTCAACTTGATGGACGGTCGCGGACCGATCCCGCTGAAAGAGTCGATTCAAGAGCACCAGGAGGTGATGGCCTGGTATGCCCGGAAAAACATTCCAGTGGAATTGAACGAACCTCACCACTGGGGCATGCGCGACGCTTCAGATGTGGTTTATGTCACTTCGGCATATCTCTCAGCCTACAACGCCAAAGCCTTTGGGGTCAGCGATTACATCGCGCAGATGATGTTCAACAGCCCGCCCAACCTTTCAGACGCGATGGACCTGGCAAAAATGCTGGCGATCCTTGAGATGATAGCCGCTTTGGAAGATGAAAACTTTCGCATCTGGCGGCAGACGCGTACGGGCTTGCTCAGCTATCCGCTGGAGGACAACGCTGCCCGGGCCCATCTGGCAACCAGCATCTATCTGCAGATGGCTCTGAAGCCGCACATCATTCACATTGTTGGCCACACCGAAGCTGACCATGCCGCGACTGCCTCCGACGTGATTGCCGCCAGCCTGGCTGCCCGGCGCAGTATCGAAAACGCCCTGGCTGGTCAGCCAGACATGACGGTTGATCCCACCATCCAAGCTCGCAAAAAATATCTGATTGAGCAGGCACAGATCACTTTGCAGGCGATCAAGAATATTTCCAAAGAGAGTGCCGAAGACCCGCTTACGGACCCGGCAACGCTGGCGCAAGCCGTCAGGCTTGGCATTTTGGACGCACCTCAACTCAAAAACAATGCCTTCGCCCCTGGCGCTGTCCGCACGCGTGTGCTGGACGGAGCCTGTGAGACCGTGGACGAAAACGGAAAAATTATCGACGAGCAGACCCGACTGCAAAGCTACTTATAAGGAGCTAAGATGAGCAAAGAATATACTTTTGGCGTAATTGGAGCTGGCAATGGCGGAAAAGCCATGGCAGCCTACCTGGCATTATTGGGCAAGAAAGTGCGGCTTTTTAATCGTACCTTTTTGCACGTGGAAGTCATCGCTGAAAGGCAGGGTATCGACCTGATAAATCCGAATGGGTTGGAGGGTTTTGGAAAATTGGAATTGGTGACCGACAGCATGGAAGAGCTGTTGGCAGAATCACAGGTCATCATGGTGGTCACCCCCTCCACAGCGCATAAGGATATCGCCATAGCGGCCACGCCTTTCCTGAGAGATGATCACATTGTGATCCTTCATCCCGGTCGGACCGGCGGAGCCCTGGAATTCGCCGAAACGCTTCGTCAAAATGGCTGTGCTACCACCCCGATCATCTCAGAGGCAGAGACTTTCATTTTTGCCAGCAGATCCGAAGGACCCAGCCTTGCACGCATTTTCCGTATCAAGGAATCCGTCCCCCTGGCAGCGCTGCCCGCCAACCGCACAAAAGAGGTTTTGGAAGCCATCCATACCGTCTTCCCGCAGTACATAAATGGCGGCAATGTTTTGATGACCGGATTAAACAACATGGGAGCGGTCTTCCATCCCGCGCTTGCGATGCTCAACTCTGGTTGGATCGAAGCCACGCACGGCAATTTTGAGTTCTACGTGGACGGAGTAACGCCCTCGGTTGCAAGGGTGTTGGAAGTGATCGACCGCGAAAGGGTTACGGTAGCATCAGCCCTGGGATTGCGGGCGCGCACAGGTTTGGAATGGCTCGAGCTGGCGTATAACGCGACGGGAGACAACCTCTATGAAGCCATGCATAACCAGACCGGATATAACGGCATTAAGGCCCCCGCAACGCTAAATCACCGCTACATCTTCGAAGAAGTGCCCATGAGTTTGGTGCCGATCGCTTCGTTTGGAGAACGCTACGGCGTCTCGGTTAACGGCATCCGCAGCATCATCAGCCTGGGCTGCTTCCTGCATAATACAGACTTTTGGCGCAAGGGCAGAACCATCGAAAGGCTGGGCATCAAAGAGCTCAGCATCGGCGAGCTAACTCACTTCGTAGAAACTGGTGAAAGGGACTGAGATTTTCCGACTGCCTGATGCTTAGAAAAAACGACCGGCACTAATTGCCGGTCGTTTTCATAAATATTGAAGGCGATTTAATCTTCCGGAACGTACATTGCCACTTCGTTCGTCTCGCGGTTGGTTGCTACAATCAGGCGCTTGCCATCCTGTTCAAAATAGGTCACATTCGCCGGACCACGGTCGCTATCCAAAAGCTGGAAATGGTATTTGTTATGGTCGTGATCCCAGGTGAGGGCAAGCAATTCTCTTTTGCCCTTGCGATTGCCTATCAGAATAGTTGGCTTGCCTTTGATCTTCCCGGACCAAATTGCATGCAGGAACTCCACCGGCTCGGGGTGAGCGTAGTCCAGCTCGTACCGGCCGTCCACCAGGCGCCAAATACGCAGAACATCGCCGTGGAAAGGCGCAAAAGTCAACAATTCCGGCAGTCCATCGCCGTCCAGGTCAATCAGAGTGCCATCGCTGCAAGCTTCATCGAGCAGCTTTTCAAGCTTCCAGGCTGGCTGTTCGGGGCTGGGTGGGGTGACTTTGAACACGCCGTTTTCAGCACTGACCAGCGAAAAAGGACGTCCGTTCTCATAACAGCGGTAGTAGCCGTGGTTTCTGGTGAGCCCTTCTGCCAACACGCTCAGATCGAGTTTGGCATCCTCAGCCAGCAAATCCTCGGGCAATTCGGTGATAAAAATCTTGCCCGGGTGGGTTCAGTCTTCCTTGTATTCATGCCCGGATTTCAGCGTGCAAGCGATCAGGTAGTTCTTCTCAGGGGTCACCAGCACGTCAAAGCGATGCACAAAAGGCAGCTCTGCCACAGTCTTCACCTGCCAGTTGCCGTTCGCGAGATAAGCCAGCACAATGCGTGCATTCAATGAGTCATTGGGTCCGTAAAATTCCTGGGTGGCAAGGAACTGATCCGCCTTACCCGGAACAGGCACCAAAGACATCACACCGCCCGGATCCTGCCAAATCTGCTCCACCAACTTGCCTTCAAGATCAAAAAAGAAGCAACCCCCCGCCTTTTCTGTGGCGATCAGGAAGCCCTTTTTGCCCCGCAGCGTGGTTGGGCAAACTGAATAACACTTTTCCAACTCCGCGATTGCATGCTTGGTAAACTTGATCTCAGTCATCTCAATCTCTCTCCTATAAATACGCCTGCCCAACATGGGCAGGCGCTGGATTTCTTACTTCTTAACCGCTGCAGTTTGCCTCTGTTCGCGTTTTGCCACTTCAGCTTTGAGATAGGCTTCCACGTCGGCCTGGGTTTGCATGTTCATCACATTTTCAGCGATCTCCTCAGTCTCCGCGAGAGTGAAGAGGGAGAGCACGCGTTTGACATGCGCAATGTTGGAAGCGTTCATGCTGAATTTCCGCAGCCCAAGCCCAAACAGGACGATAGCTGCCAGCGGTTCGCCCGCCAGTTCACCGCACACCGAAATCGGTTTGCCGGCGTCGTTGTATTCCTTGAAAATTTTGCCAAGGATGCGGAACATAGCCGGGGAAGAGCTCTGGTAGTAGTCAATGATGTTTGAATTCATACGATCAACCGCGTGCAGATATTGGGTCAGATCATTCGTGCCAACGCTGGCAAAATCAGTCTCTTCGGCAGCCAGGTCTGCAATCATGGCAATCGAGGGGATTTCGATCATAATACCAATGTTGATCTTCTCATCAAATGGAATCTTTTCTGCCCGCAGCTCAGCTTTGGCTTCCGCAACTGCCGCGTTTGCCGCCCTGATGTCATCAATTGTGCCTACCATCGGGAACATGATCTGCATCGGACCAAAGGCTGATGCCCGCAACGCGGCACGCAGTTGTGTTTTGAACAGTTCAGGCATATCCAGGCAAAGCCGTAAAGCGCGGTTGCCCAGGAAAGGATTGTCTTCTTTCGGAAGCACCAGATAGCGCAAGGTTTTATCGCCGCCGATGTCCAGTGTTCGCAAGGTTACAGGGTTGCCCATGGCATTGGCAAGCACTTTTTTGTATGCCGCGAATTGTTCATCTTCTGTGGGCATGTGCTCGCTTTCCATGTAAAGAAATTCCGTGCGGAAAAGGCCGATGAAATCGATGTACTTAAAACCCTCCTCCGGTTCGGTTGAACCAATGTTCAAACCGACGCTAAAGCGTTCCCCACTGGCAACCAGTGGAATGCGATTTAGGTATTCAGCCGTCTGTTTCTCAACAACCAGGAATTCCTCGAGCTTGGCTTCATACTCTGTAATGGTTGCACGTTCAGGTTCCAGCATTACCTGCCCCTTGAGCGCATCCAAGATGACCATCTCCCCGTTTTTCATAATTTCAGTGGCATCCGGCACACCAAGCACCGCTGGGATCTTGTAACTGCGGGCGATAATTGCTGTGTGGGATGTGGCTCCGCCAACTTCGGTCACAATACCCATGACGTGAGAGCGGTCGAGCGTGGCTGTGTCGCTCGGAAGCAAGTCGTGCGCCACAACAATCACTTTCTCGCGCAAACTGGCAAGGTTATGTTCTTTTTCGCCCTTCAGAATGCGCAAAACCCGGTTGCGTACGTCGCGCAAGTCTGCGGCACGGGCTGCAATCAGCGGATCCTTGGCTTTTTCAAGCAGAATGGCAAACTCGGTGAAGACCATATCCACGGCGTAGTCTGGCATTGCCCGGCTTGAGAAGATCATATCCTTCACTTCTTCAGCCACTTCTTCATCGTTCAGAATTTCAATATGCGCGGTGAATATTTTGGCTTTTTCAGGAGACTCCACAGATAGAGATGCCACAATCGCATCCAGTTCCTTTTCAGCCGCGGCAAGTGCGTCAGTGAATTGCTTGAACCTTACTGCTTCTAGTCCGGCCTCAAAATAAGACTCATGGACATCCGCTTTGAAAGCCCTGTAGACATAAACTTTCGCCAGGGCAATGCCCCTTGAAACTGGATTACCTTTTAGTATCCTCATCTCTGCTCCTTTCGATTGACTGATAAAAAGCTTTTAGTCTTCGCCAAATTTTGAGTCGACCAATTCCACCAGCTTTTCAACCGCATCCTGCTCATCCGGTCCATCGGCGCTGATCTCAATGGGTGTATTCACCGAAAGACCCTGCGCAAGGATCTTAATGATGGATTTGGCATTGGCTTCGGGGGCATCTTCGACGTCGAGCCTTCTCACAGTCACCTTCGATTCAAAAGTTTTGGCGCAGGAAACGAATTCCGAAGCTGGGCGGGCGTGCAGACCTGTCAGGTTTTTTAATACGGTTTGTTTGGAATACATAGTTAATCTCCTTTTTTATTGGTTAATGCCGGCAACTGCCGTTTCAATTTGATTTCGTAAAAATTTCGAGGAAGTAACGAGGCTGGTTTCAATCTCACTCTTCCCATCATACCAGAATTCACCGGTAAACATGCGCACACCCATGCTCCAAAGCACCTGGATACATTCCAGGTATTGGGTATGCCCGGTGCCAAAAACCATGTTTCGCAGGAAAAGTACTCATAACCCAGGATTCGCGTGTGACTTCGTCAATTTTGCTTTTAGATTTCTCCTTTTCGTTTTATCAATATTTCCCCTCGTGGGGAGCTTATTTGTTTCTTGGGAAGCACTTTGCGGGCTTCCATTGACCAAAGGGCGCTTCTCAGCCCTCGTAATGCATTACTTTGTTTCTTCTTCCTGTTTTTCAAGTCGGATGATCTCACGCACACAAGCCAGGTCTGTGACCAAAACGTTGATGATTCCGGTCCGCAGAGCGCCCAGCATTGCGGCTCCTTTGGCTGCCCCACCAGAGACAGACACTACTTTTTTCGCCTGGCGAAGCTCCTCAAGCGTCAAACTGACCACACGCTGGTTGAATTCGGGGAAACATGACCTGCCCTGGATATCAAATGCCTGGGAACACATAAAGCCTACGGCTCCGCGTTCTCTTAAAGGCTCAAATTCCCGGTCCGTGTCGATCCCCGACCAGAGATAACTGAGGGTGTCCTTGTTCACTCCGCCAACGCCAGTCATGATTAAATCAGCTTTGCGGGCTTTATCAAGGGCAAAAGCAATTGCGGGCTGCTGCTTGATGAGCTGGCAGGCCTCGGGGGTATCGAGCAAAAGTGGCGCATTCAACGCTACGCCAGTGGCACCGTACTTCTCCACCATCGTTCCCAGAAGCCTTGGAATATTGATGACTGGATTTTGCACCAAAATTCCACCAATCACCTGGACTACCTCCAGGTTCAGATATGGGGCTGGTTTCAGTGCCGCAATAGTTTGTTCGATTGACTTACCCCATGAAATTCCTATCGTTTGGCGTGGCTTAAGCTGCTTGTGAATATAGGATGCAGCCATCTCACCCATCAGGGTTCGCATTTGGGCGTCATCGTGACTATTTGAGTTGAGGATAAATACTTCATCAAGGTGAAATTTTCGTTTGAACATTTGTTCAAACTCAAAACATCTTTCGCCAAAGTGTCGGATATTAAAGGAGATTACGCCCTGTTCGCGAGCCATCGTCAACAATCTTGAGACTCTGGAGCGTGAGATAAAGAATTTTTCAGCAATTTCTGCTTGTGTCATTTCGTGTTCGTAGTAGAGCGAGCAAACTTCCGCCAGCATTTCCAGGCGTTGTGCTTTCCTATGTTCGAGAACCTCTTCTGACGAAAGCAAAGTTCCTCCTTACCGAAAAACATCAAGAGAACATCACCTCTATAATATAGTAATTTTGTGCAGTTTTGACAATATTTCAGGGGTATTTTGCACATTTGTGCAGCTTTATTGCGTGGATTCAAATTCCAGCGAAGCTATAACGGTCTTTTTTTGGAATGCGGAAATGCAACAGCTGAACGTTTTTGCAATCAGAGGAGGCCGGATTGGCTGAAAGATCCCCCTCTGAGCGTCTCACTGCTGTTTTTCTATTTCTTTTTTCCTTGCACGGATTTGCTTGATGCGCGGGCTATCAGGCTTGACCAACAGCCACAGATGCCTGATTGCAGCGCCGGGCGCGTACGTTAGCATGCGGGGTCCGGCATAGCGCATCACTTCACGTACCTGCTGGCGGTAATGGGGTTTGTAGCAGTGCACAGGGCATTTTGCACAGACTGGCTTGTCAGGCATAAACTGGCAGCGTTCCAGCCGCTGGTAGGCATAAGCTTCCAGTTGGCTGCATTGCTCACACAAGCCATCCTTCTGCCCGTGTTTGTCCCGGCAG
Source organism: Anaerolineaceae bacterium UBA6105 (assembly GCA_002423495.1). Taxonomy (GTDB): domain Bacteria; phylum Chloroflexota; class Anaerolineae; order Anaerolineales; family Anaerolineaceae; genus Mesolinea. The sequence continues at coordinate 17,661 of DIWN01000053.1, forward strand.
TACAAACCAAGCATAAGAGAGATTGTTTCTTTCTCGGCCTTTAGAACGCTTTCTTTTTCCATGAGAGAACTATTTTAGCCCATCTTTAAAAATTTACCCCGATTGAATCGGGGTAAATTTTCCCTCTGTCAACCCGAAATGGGACTATGAAACTAATTCCGCTTCAAGCGAAATCTCCACGCCACCAAGCGCGCGTGAAACCGGACAGCCCAGTTTGGTTTCTTGCGCAATTTCCTGGAACTTCTCTTGTGAAATCCCTGGAACACTTGCCTTGCTCACCAGGTGGCTGCGTGTGATAGTTGCCTTGCCATCAACGTTTCGCAGCGCCACATGCGCGGTGGTTTCGATCTTCTCGGGTGGGAAGCCTGCTTCTGTCAATCCTCCGCTGAGCGCCATGGAATAACATCCGGCGTGTGCCGCGCCTAACAACTCTTCGGGGTTTGTACCTTTTCCTTCTTCAAAACGAGAGGCAAAGGTGAAGGGTCCGTTATACCCTGCAAAATGCACTTCGCCCGTGCCAGTCTTGAGGGTGCCTTCCCAAATTGCGCTTGCTTTTCTATCTGCCATAATTAACTCCTTTTCTCAAACTTCATTTGTTTTATGATAGCGAAAGCCCAATTGCTGTGCAATAAGCTGTAGAGGCACAAAAAAATCCCCCTCCTTTTACAGAGGGGGATTTATGGAAAAACGGGTTTCTTAGATCCAACCGCGTAGTTTCATGGCCTTGACAACTTTGTCAATGCTGACCATGTAGGCTGCGTCGCGCATGCTGACCTTCTTGCTGAGGGACATATCCAGGACGGATTTAAAAGCATCCGTCATCTTGTGGTTCAGACGATCCAAAACCTCTTCGCGCGCCCAATAGAAATTCTGGTCGTTCTGCACACCTTCGAAGTATGAAACTGTCACACCACCAGCGTTGCAGAGGAAGTCAGGAATGACGAAGACGCCGTTCTCTTCCAGCACTGTGTCCGCTTCAGGAGTGGTGGGACCATTGGCAGCTTCCGCCAGGATCTTGACTTGCTTGCTGATCTTATGGACGCTCTCAGCGTTGATTTGTCCCTCAAGGGCTGCGGGAATAAGCACATCCGCGTCCTTGGAAATCCAGGAGTCGCCATCCTCGATGATGTAGCCGGCTTCCTGTGCCTTAACTTTGTCGATGGTGCCGTATTGGTCGGTGATGCTCTTGAGGAACATCGGATCCACGCCTTCTTCCTTGCAGAAGGTATAGGACTTTTTATCCGCGCGATCCCAGCAGGAAACACAAACAACTTTACCGCCCAGGAACTGGCGAAAACCGATCGCGGCGTACTGCGCAACGTTGCCGAAGCCTTGAATTGCTATGGAGGAAGCAGCAGGGTCCATCCCCAGATATTTCATGGCTTCGCGCACGGTATAAATCACGCCAAAGCCAGTGGCTTCGGTGCGGCCTTCAGAACCGCCGCCTCCCAGAGGTTTACCGGTGATGGTGCCGGGGGTGTAATTGCCAACAATGGTGGAATACTCGTCCATCATCCAGCCCATCATCTGGGGCGTAGTGCCAACATCCGGTGCGGGGACGTCCTGGCGGGGACCAATGTTCTTCCACATAACGCGCACAAAGCCGCGCACCAAACGCTCCTTTTCACCATCAGAAAGCGTGGAAGGATCCACCACTACGCCACCTTTACCGCCACCCAGGGGGATGTCGGCCACGGCGCATTTCCAGGTCATCCACATTGCCAGGGCGCGCACCGTATCGGCGGTTTCGTTTGCCGCAAAGCGCAGACCTCCCTTATTCGGGCCGCGGGCATCGTTGTGCTGAACGCGATACGCCTGGAAGACCCTAATTTTGCCGTCGTCCATGCGCACGGGGATACGGAAATGATATTCCCGCGCCGGATAGCGCAGAAAATCCCTGATTTCCTGGCTGAGCTCAAGCTGATCGGCGACTTTATCAAATTGAGCCTGAGCCATTTCGAAAGCGTTTGTACTTCCTGACATAAAAATTCTCCTTTTTTATCCTGTTTGGAATTTGAAACAAAAATGACGCACAAAGCCATTGCTCTGCCCGTCATAAGTTAGATGAGGTTGTTTATCACGCCAGTGTGACATCAAATTCCTCTGTATTTTGGTAGCTTAACCTTATCCCAAATGTCACTTTTGGTCAAGCAACTGGTGCAAAAAGAAGAATCACACCCACTCACCTGATACCAGTTCAATCGTTTAGTTTGAGAAGGCAAAAAAACAGCCCGGGATAATCCCGGGCTGCTTGGTGCGGACCAATAATACTATTTCAATTCCAGAACGTAGGTGTGCACGCCATTGGTCTCTGAGACCTCCTTGAAACCGAGGTCTTCATACATTTTCGGCACGCCGTGGTACTGGCGCTCAGGATGCGTGCTCCAGAGGAAAGGTCTGCCGATGATGCGATCAAATCCCTGCCGCCGGCTTTCCTCAACCGCTTCTGCCAGCATTTTGCCGGCCAATCCCTTGCCGCGATATTCCGGATGAATCACAAAGCAAACCACCATCGCGCTGCGCCCGGGGAATTGATGAAGTTCTTCATCGTCTTTCAGCAGGGCGAAATTTTTGACGTCATTGACGTTGACCCAACCCACCATCTGCCCGCCATCCAAAGCGACCAGTCCGTGCATCAAGCCGCTCTTAATATTTTCTTCTGCCTGAGCTTTGTTTTGCTCGGCAGTACGTTCGCGCCATTCCGCGCTGCTGCAATCTACGTGGTAATACTGGCAATAGCAAAAATGCCAGTGTTCAGCATGACTGTAATCCATCTCACCTAAATAAGAGATGAACATATTCGCCATTTCGGGGCTAAGGGGTTTTATTTGCAAGGCATCCATCAACATATTACTTTCTCTCCGTGTAACTATTCAATAAATGAATCTTACCAGTTCAAAGATCCTCTTCCCACAAAGAAGTTGTGCAAACTCAGCCAATACGCTTCACAAAACGATCGATCCGCACGAGGGCTTCCTCAATTTTTTCATAAGCAGTAGCATATGAAACCCGCGCAAATCCAATACCGGCATTTCCAAAGGAGTTACCAGGCACGATTGCCACTGACTCTTCCTTTAAAAGCCGGTTGCAAAATTCGTCATCGCTCAGACCGGTTGAACGTAAGTCCGGGAAAGCATAGAAAGCACCTTTAGGCTCAAAAGTCTTCAGACCAATGGTATTCAGCCCGCTAACAACCAATTTGCGGCGGCGATCGTACTCATGCAGCATCTCCTGCACAAAAGGTTCACCAACCATCAATGCGGTTAATGCGGCATACTGTGAAATTGTGGGTGCGGACATGATGGAATACTGGTGCACCCGCACCATACCAGCAATAATTTCTTCAGGTCCAGCGGCATAGCCGATACGCCAGCCAGTCATGGCATAGGCTTTCGAGAAGCCGCCCATCAGCACGGTACGCTCCTGCATCCCAGGCAAACTGGGGAAACAGACATGTTCTGTGCCATAAACCAGGCGATCGTAGATTTCATCGGAGACGACCATCAGGTCATGCTTCTTCACCAGATCAGCCAGCTTCACCAGGAATTCACGTGGATAAACGGCACCAGTTGGATTGCTGGGACTGCCAATGAAGATCGCGTGCGTTTTGGGAGTAATGGCAGCTTCGATATCCTCAATGCGGGGCACAAAGTTGTTTTCCGCAAAGGTTGGCACTTCCACCGGCACGCCACCAGCAAGCGCAACCTCCGCCTGGTAGGAAACAAAGCACGGAGTGGGAATGATGACTTCATCTTCCGGATTCAGTATTGCCGCAAAAACGAGGTAGAGGGCTTCAGAAACGCCCACGGTTACAATTATTTCGGACTGAGCAAAGTACTCAACACCATAGAGGCGATTAAGATGGTCGCTGACCGCTTGACGGAGCACGAGCAGCCCATGGTTGGAGGTGTAGTGAGTTTCACTCCGCTTCAGGGCTTCAATGCCTGCCTGGATGACTGGTTCAGGCGTGTCAAAGTCCGGCTCGCCGATCCCAAGTGAGATCACTTCCTTCATTGTTGCCGCAATATCAAAGAACTTGCGGATGCCGGATGGCTTCAAGGTTGCCACCTTTTCAGATAATCTGATTGCCATGCACTCTCCTTTTTTTATTCAGTTGATAAATTACTACCAATTTGCCCAGGAATTGTCTCCCAGGTTAAATTTACCAATCAAACCATTCACAACCACGTCATAGCCAAGCAGGGAGCCTTCGATGTTTGCATTGGTGATGTGAGCTCCAGGGCTGAGAATGGAGTCGCGAATGGAGCTGTGCTGCACAAGACTGCCTGCCCCCACCGAAACGAAAGGACCAATGATGGAGGTGCTCACCCGCGCTTCAGGATGGATGAAAACCGGTGGAATGATGATTGTGTCTTCCAACTGACCCGGAGTTGGCTCCCGGTCACACCCGTTTTCAAGTAAGTGGCGATTGGTATCCAACAGTGCTTCCGATGTGCCGGCATCCAGCCAGGTTTTCACCTGTTCAATGCGCATCGTCAGGTTTTTCTCAAGCATCAGGTTGATCGCATCAACCAGGAAGTATTCTCCCTTTAAAGAGATCTTTTTCTCTACCTGTTCTTCAATGGCCTTTACTAAGTGGCTCCCATCCGGGAAGTAATAGCAGCCCACAACCGCCAGGTTGTTATTCATGTCGTTGGGTTTTTCAATCAGGCGCAAAACCTGCCCTCCGGCATCAACCTCTGCCACGCCAAAACGGCGCGGATCGGGCACGGCTTTGACCCACGCGATGGCTTCAGGCTGGGTTTCCGCCAGGAAGGAAAAATCATTATCAATCAGCGTATCCGAAAAAAGTATCAGCGCTTCACCGGACAAAAATTCGCGCGCGTGCCATAAGGCATCCGACTGACCCTTTTTCTCGGGTTGTTCAATGTAATGGGCTTTAAGGTGTGGATGAACTTTCTGCATGTGAGCACGGATCAGGGTTTCCTGTCCGGGTGACATGACAAAAACGTACTCAACATCATCCCGGTCCGCAATCGATTTGAACATTGACAACAGGTGGTCGAGAACAGTGGCACCCGCCAAGGACACCAGGGGCTTTGGACGGCTCCAGGTGAGGGGGCGCAACCTGCTGCCCAAACCTGCCATTGGGATGATGATGCTGAGTTTGTCAGACATGACTGCCCTCCTGAGCTTTTTCCACTTTCTATGTGGTTCTTATCATTATATCCTTATCGAGTAAAAGGAGTCAATTAAGGCATCAATGCGGACACCCTTATACCCGCTCTGATTGTATGCACTGTGAAAATCAGGGATAAGGTAAAGCCACAAACAGGCTTGCGGAGGGAGAGGAAAATTCGCTTAACAGCCTAAGGCGCGTAAATAAGCAGATCGGAAATGGAAAAAGTGGCAGCGTTGCTACCCGCTCCCTGGGCGATGACCCCCAAAGCGCCGCTCAAATCACTGCGCGTCTGCAGGCTGTATTGCTCAGCGCCATTCACAAAAACCCGCAGCTGCCCACTGTCCGCCCAAACCGCGATGCGATTGCTGGCAGGAGCGCCAGGCTGCAGCTTGCGTCCAGTCTGCCAATTCAAGAGTCGCCCGATGCTGGCGCCAATCTGCCTGTCTGCCATAACCTCACCCTGGCAATTGAACCAGATCCGAAAGGTTCCCGAAGTGCTGTTGCGCCAAAGTATCAAGCCATATTGATCGGCATCGCTGCACATCAAAACATCCATGCTGAGCTCCAGGTAAAATTCGCCCGGAAGGATGTGGTCACTCATACTGATTAGCGGCGTTTTGCCTGCTGGCAGCGCCAAAGTGAGCGCGTTTGCGTCGTATGCTACCGTTCCCACTGAGCTGCTGAATTCCTGCCAGTGGCTCGGGTCGCTGAAGTCGTCGGAGACCATTAGGGGCCAACTCACCGGAACCTCGGAAATTTGTGTCGGCAAGCCTCCAACCTCCGTGGCAATGCGTGTGGGAGTCGGCGTGCTGGGAAACCAGTCGATGGTGGGGCTGGGGGACAGCAACTGGGTTGGCTCCGGTTCAGGAGTCGGCACAGTCTGCGATGTCTGCCCTGCACAGGCAGCTATTAACAAGAGAACTGAGATTAGAAGCCAGTTGTATTTGGGCATATGACAATTTTACTCAAAAGCTGTAAATCGTTCGCAGCCATTTAATTAAATGGCTGCGAACGATAATGTTATAATGCAAAATTGAGGTAATTATGAACACAAAATCAAAAACGCTGCCCCTCTTTTTACTGCTCCTGATCGTCCTGGGCTTGAGCCTCAGCACGTGGCGCTTGCCCGCATCCGCGCAGGGCACTCCTTACCAAACTCCTACGCCTAATGCGAACGGCGACATCATTTTCAAAGTTCGCCCAGGGGATGGCTGCATCAGCATCTCGCTTTTGACCAATGTGCCCATCGAGAATATCAAGAGCCTCAATGGTTTGGATGATGCCTGCGTCCTCTATGAAGGACAGGATCTCATCCTGGGGAGAGTTGAGCCGGTGGTGCTCACCCAGACCGCCATGCCAACTGCCACTATTCCCCCGGAGCTGATCACCCCCTCTCCTACTCCTTCTCCTGGCACTGCCACCATTTGCGTGGTGCTCTTCCACGACAAGGATGGCAATGGCACGCGCACCATCGGTGAGGATTATCTCTACGGCGGCGAAGTGAGCGTGAGCAATCGCGATGGTTCGGTCTCGCTTACTGGCACCACCGTTGCTGGAAACCCGGATGAGGTTCAACCGCGCTGTTTCCCTGACCTCCCCCAGGATTCCTACAATGTCAGCGTCGCCATCCCGGACGGCTTTAACGCCACCACCATCACAAACTACGCCCTCGAAGTCAAGGCAGGCGAAGATGCCACGATTGATTTTGGCGCGCAGGAGTCTGCTCCCTCTGCTGGCGTGGTTGTACCCGATTCAGCCCGCCGCTCACCAGTGCTCGGCATTATTGGCGGGGTTGTCTTGCTGGCAGGACTTGGTTTGGCCTTTTACATGTGGCGGACGCGTAAGATTTAGTTGATATTAAAAACCAAAAAAAACAGGACGCTTGTCCTGTTTTTTTATGTAAGGCTATTGGATATTGCCGATCAAAAATCGTCTGCCCGGCGTTCTTCACGCCAGATATCCCCTTCGTTGTGATAGCCTGCCCGCTCCCAAAACCCTGGTACGTCGGAGATTGAGAATTCCAAGCCTCGCAGCCACTTTGCCCCCTTCCAGAAATACACATCCTTCAGATCGTCCCTCCCCGGGATTGCCCCGCAGATGCCTCGCAAAGGCGCGCCGTGTTCCAGGCTGATTGGCTGCCCTTCGTAGTGGGTCGCCAGGAGGAAGTTGTCCGAATCCATCACCTCGAGCGGCAGGTTGGCGGTATAGCCAAACTCGGCATGCTGGATCACGAAACGCGCGCCGGGCTTTGGCACCACCAACCCCAATTCGCGCAGGGTCTTAAGGCTGACACCCTCCCAACTGGTATTAAGTTTGCTCCAGGTGGTAACGCAGTGGATATCCATGTGCAGTTTCGTGCGCGGCAGCGCGTTGAACTCATTCCATGTAAGCAGCAGTGGTTTTTCGACCTCTCCCCAAACTCTGAAAGTCCAGCTCTCCAGGTCCAAGCGCGGCACCGGACCATAATGCAGCACAGGAAAACGATCCGTCAGGTGCTGCCCCGGGGGCAGGCGTTTTTTTGTTTCAGGATCTAATTTTTTAAACATATCACCCTCACAGGCTCAGGCTCTCACCGGGCTTTAAAATGACCGCTTTTGCTCCGGTTTCCGCTTCCACACGGGTCTTCCAGGCTTGCGGATCCTGGGCGATCAAGTCCCAGGTGTTGTAGTGCACAGGCACCACGTGTCTGGGGCACAGCAGCCTGACGGCTTTCAGCGCGTCATCGGGACCCATGGTGTAGTTATCGCCGATCGGGATCACCGCGAGGTCTAGCCCCTCATCCCCGATGAGTTTCATATCCCCGAACAGGCCGGTATCACCCGCGATGTAAATCTTTTTTCCCTCCGGCGTTGTCAGCAGAAAGCCCGCCGGGTTGCCGCCGTAACTTCCATCAGGCAGGGCTGAACCGTGAAGTGCTTGTGTCAGTTTGAGATAGCCAAAGGGGTAGTGGTAGCCGCCCCCAATATGCTGGGCATGGGTCTTGAGACCTTTGTTGCGCAGCCAGGTACTGATCTCGGCATTGCTGATGCAAAGAGCGCCTGTGCGATTGGCAATCGAAAGCGTGTCGCCGATATGATCGCCGTGACCATGTGTGATGAGGATGTAGTCAGCGCTGAGCTCTTCCGGCTTGACAGTGGTGGCAGGGTTGCCAGTGAAGTAGGGGTCAATCAGCAAGCGGCTTTCGCCAACTTTTAAGCCGTGTGTCGCGTGCCCGTACCAGGTGTAAATTGTCTCCATAGCATCGTCCTCCACGATTAATTATAGCGTTTATAGAGTGATCAGCCTGGATTTGTATTACTTAGTTTTGAGACTTTGTCATCCTGAGCACCAGCGAA